>JAWLBU010000004.1:0-81609 GCA_041687555.1 Haloplasmataceae bacterium
TTACTCACTAATATAATAAATAAAAAAGCTTGAAAGTCCCAATTCATAAGGGGTTTCAAGCTTTTTATGTGTTTCAACTGTCAAATACAGGATTATAACAAATATAATTTAATATTCCTATATATTTTAAATAACAATCAAAAAAAGCTATTTCATTTAATTTAAATAAATGAATAATAAAAAAGAGATATATTTTGATTTTCAAAATATATCTCCGTTTTGTTTTTTACTTAATTTTATGCCTCATTGTATAATTTTTCAATTACATCCCAATTAAATAGGTTCCAGATAGCCTCAACATAATCAGGTCGCTTATTTTGATAATTTAAATAGTATGCATGTTCCCAGACATCTATTCCAATAATAGGTGTTTTCCCGTTGCTAAGCGGAGAATTTTGATTAGCGGTTGTGACAATCTCTAGTTTTTTATCCTTATTGACAACCACAAATGCCCATCCTGAACCAAATACCGCATTAGCAGCTTCATTTACCAATTCTTTAAACTTGGCAAACGAACCAAATGTTTTCTCAACGGCATTTAGTAAGTTCCCGCTTGGTTTTCCACCGCCGTTTGGTGATAAAATAGCCCAATACAGATTATGGTTTACATATCCTCCTCCCGTATTGATTACTCCCTGACGGATGTCCTCAGGAATGGCATTCACATCGCTTAAAATCTCTTCTATCGTTTTTCCCTCGGCAAATTCAGGATGTTTTTCTAAAAAAGCATTTAACTTCGTACAATATCCCCGATGATGTCTGTCATAATGAATTTCGACGGTTAAAGCATCAATAACGGGTGATAATTCATTATAAACATAATTTAATTTTGGTAATTCAAATTTCATATAAAATTCCTCCTTATTATTTTCAATTACATTATATGTTAATTGATAATGATTATCAATTATTTTGCTTTACAATATCCAAATATGAATAAAAAGCCTATTAAACAAAATAGGCTTTTTCTTTAAAGAAGAATTTTAATGATTAAATTGCAAACTTTATCAATAAAATCATTATATTTAAGATCATGCTCTTCATGAGTATAATATGTGACACTTGATACGATAGTATTACCGATAATATATATTATATATGAATCTTCAATCGGTCTAAACAACCCTTCGGCAACACCTTTATTTATTATTCCGGTTAGATATTCTTCATATTTATTTTTTAATTCCATCATCCTGTTTTTCATCTTCTGTTTAAACTCTTGTTTTAAGACTCTGCCGATATCTTCCGTCATAAAGAATGTGTCGAGGTTTGCATATTCCTGAGACATCTTCAATACTGATTCAATATGCTGATATAATGACTGTTTAAAATCTAGAGAATCATTGTTCTGATTAATCAGTTGTAAACTACTTATATCCAAAAGATAAAACAATGTTTCCGCAAGTATTTCATCCTTACTTTGAAAATATTCATATACTGTCCCCTTACCGACATCAGCCTTTTTCGCGATTTCGGCAATAGTCAAGTTTGTGATTAGCCCCTCATTTTTTATATGATCGATAACAGCTTGAAGAATTGACTCTCTTTTATTGGACATCGTCTTTTCTTTTTTCCTTACGATTAAATAAACGATACATTATAGGGGCTATTACTAGGGTTAATAAAGTACCATAAATTAATCCGCCGATTGATGTGACACCTAAAGGCTGTAATAATTCTCCGCCTTCACCTAAGCCTAAGGCCATAGGTATTAATGCTAAGATTGTGGTTAATGCCGTCATTAGGATTGGACGTAAACGGGTTCTGCCTGCTTCAATAATGGCATCTTCAATACTTAAACCTTCTTCTCTTAATTGGTTTATATAATCGACTAATACGATACCATTATTTACTATTATACCTACTAAAATAATGAATCCGACCATCGCGACCATACTGATTGGTAAACCGGCAAAGAATAATCCAAACATACCGCCGGTAAATGCCAAAGGAATCGTAAAGAAGACAATGAATGGATGTTTAAGTGATTGGAACTGAATGGCCATAATCATGAAAACAAGTAGAATAGCGACAATTCCAGCCAAAATCATGTCATTAGTTACCTGTTTAATCTCTTCATTCTCACCGGTAAATTCCACGGAATAACCATATTGGCCAAATTCCGTTTCAAATTCGGTGGAGTTTAAATATTTATTGAGCTTATCCTCGACTTTACCGGATACTTCACCTACGACATATCCTTCATCTATCTTAGCCGATACGGTCATAATTCGATTCTTACCATCACGGTTGATGCTCGCAAATCCTGAATCCTTAATGACATTTGCGATACTGTCTGCTTGATTGCCCTCATAAACCGTACCCATAGCTAACGATATTAATGAAGGGTCATCATTTGATTGTGGTGGCATTAACATATAAACTTCATTTCTAGCTTCATCATATTTGACAAACGGATTAATTAATATTGCGCCAATTGCTTTAGTCGGATCAAATAAAGGATTAGGGGTTTGATTTTCATCTAGGAATGGAATATTTAAAATATATAATGCGAAGTTTTCATCCTTTTCATTAAGTTTCTTTTCAATTGCCTTTGTCACTTGATAATCAAATACTTGAATCTGTCCCAATAAGGCTTCATAAGTCAGATTAAAATCATTAAAAGCATTATTTGGTACTGATACTTCATAATCGATACCTTCAACATTGACAAGTAATTTTTCACTCTCATTATTTGACATACTTAAGCCAAAGGCATTATAAAAGTTACTAATCGAATCTAAAATATTCTTTTCCGTTAATCCGCGTTTTATCGCATTTTCTTTATTTACCACTATACGGATAACATCATCAGCCTGGTTAAATCCGTTATTCCATTCCTTGGTACCCTTGACATCACCGGCTAGCTCGATTAACTTATTTCCTAAATCACGCATTTTATAAATATCGTTACCTTTAATAAGAATTTGAATACCGGTTCCGCCAAATCCACCCATTGATGTGGTACTTTGCGGGTTAACAGTTATCTTTTTAACAGCGGCATCATCTATTTCATTAGTGATTTTTTCTATTTCATCAGTAACCTCGGCAGTTGTTAATTTACGATTATCTTTTAGCAGTACTGTTATCGATGCGCTATCGGTAGAACCAACACCACCAAACAATCCGCGAAAGCCTGCTCCGCCAATTTCGGCACTGACAGTATCATAATCATCTAGTTCCATAATTTCCTCTACTAAATTATCGGTTACCTCAGCAGTTTTCGTAAATGGTGTGCCCTTTTCCATTTCTAAGGATATATTAATTGTTCCCTCATCCGTAGCCGGAAGTAATTCAAATCCTTTCATTGACGCTAAATAAATAGATAAACCTAATAAAACAACAACAGCCAACATGGTTAAGAATTTGTTACGAAGGGTAAATCTTAAAATCTTTTCATATCCGTTTTGTAATTTTTTCGTAAAATTATCTTCCTTAACTGTTTTATGTTTTAAGATGTTGGCGCTAACGCTAGGAACTAGGGAAATAGCTATTACTAAACTGGCTGTCAGTGAGAAGGTAACAGTAAGTGCCATGGCATAGAACAAGTCTGCCGTTAAACCTTCGATAAAGACTATAGGTAAGAAAACGGCAATTGTGGTAATTGTTGATGAGGTTATTGCTCCCGCTACCTGCTCGGCACCTTTAATTGCGGCTTCCTTAGGAGATTTACCTAAACTTAACATCCGATAGATATTTTCAATAACAACAATCGAGTTATCAACAAGCATACCTACTCCTAGTGCCAAACCTCCCATTGAAACAATGTTCAATGTGATATTAGCTAAATACATTAGGGCAAATGCCCCGATTACACTGATCGGAATGGATAAACCGACAACGAGTGTTGGTCTAATATCTCTTAAGAATAAATATAGAATAATGATTGCCAAAATACCACCAATAATTAAATTATTAAGAACTGAACCTACGGATTCCTCTATGTAATCACCCTGATCTAATAACACCACATAATTTGAATCATATTCTTCATTTATTTCATCCAAGGTTTTCTTAATCTCTTCAACGGTTTCCGTAATTCCTACATCCGATTGTTTTTGGAAGGATATAGAAATACCTTGTTTACCGTTTATTTTCATATATTGATTTTGAGCGGCATTTATAAAGCCGATATTCGACGCTAAATCATTTAAAGTGATAATTTTGTTTAGTGCGTTATCATAGGTTATTGGTGTTTTCTTTAAAGCTTCCATACCGATGATTTTATCCCCGATATATAGCATTCTTATAGCATTTCCATCGGGTACGATTCCAGCTAAACCTGAAATATTTTGTTCTTCAATAATTCTAAGAACGTCCTCTTGAGTTAACTGATAATTATCAAGCATTTCTTGATTAAGATCAAGTTGTATCTCCGTATCTGCCGCACCGGATAAACTTACCGATGCAACTCCGTGAATACGTTCTAATCTATTTAATACATCCTCTTTGACCCATTCTGTGGTTTGAATCAAGGCTTCACTATCTTCTAAACCTTCCCAATCCCTGCTGATTGATACCATCATTACCGGAATCATGTTCGGATCAAATTTGATAATCATCGGATTCCCGACACCCTCTTTTAATTCAAGCAATTCAAAACTTTCACGCATATCTAAGAATGCCGTATCCATATTTGTTGATTGTTCAAACTCAACAATAACCATCGAAAAATGCTCGCTGGATGTTGATTGAATATTTTTAACATTACTTATTGTTAATAAATTTTGTTCTACAGGAATTGTTACATCAGCTTCCACCTCTTCAGGGTTTTTCCCTTCATAGGTTGTTACAACAACCGCATACGGTAAATTTATTTCCGGAAATAATTCTAACGGTAATTTGATTAATCCGACAATTCCGATTAAAATAACAATTAAAATCCCCATAAATACTGAGATAGGCTTATTCACACTATATTTTGCGATATTTTTCATAAAATCCTCCTATTGCATATATTACCGACCGACCGGTCGGTCAGAATACGATATATATTATAGCACTTTTAACTATATAGTCAATTGTTAATTTTATTTTCTGTTAATTTCCGATTTCAAGTCAAAAAATAAAACAAGTAAATTCTTCTAAAAGCAAATAACTTTTCTTTAACAATCGCATAATATATAATAAAGGGGACGGAACTTGAATTGTAAAAAGGTGATAATATGTCAAGAAAAGCAAGGATAAAGGATGTATATGGTACATTTTATATTTATCAAAGAGCTAATGATATTTTATTTAGAACCGATTGTGACAGAAAAAGATTCTTAAATATCTTACAGCAAGCTCAGAAAAAACTGAACTTTTTACTCTATGCGTATTGTATTACATCTCCGTATGAATATCATTTAGTATTAAATGTAAATGGTGGTGATTTATCTAATATAATGAAATGTATCAATATAACTTACGCCATGCAGGTAAATTGTGACAGTAAATTATTTAAGGACCGCTATAAAAGTAAACTGCTGGACTCTGAAACCGAAATTCTTACACAAATTGAAAATATACATAATAAATATCAAAATAATATCTGGAACAGTTATTGTGTCCATAACGGATTATCTCCGATTAATGTAAATGAATTTAATGATATTAATTGCCCTCATTGCCTTAAAAATATTGAAGAAGCAAAAAAAGAATTATTAAACTATGCATCGGAAAATAATCTGACATTAAATGAAGTATTAACAAATAAACCGTTACGCAATCAATTAATTCATGAATTTCGGAAGAATTCCACATTATCTTTAAAAGAATTAGGAGAGGTTTTTGGTGGGTTATCTGAGTCAGCAGTATGTAAAATTTTAAACAACATTATTAAGGAGGAAAAATTAAATGAAAATATTCAATAAGGAAGTTGAATCACAATTAAAGGAAGTATTTACCAAAATGGTAAATGATGTAACAATCGCATTATTCACAGATGGTGAGGATTGTCTGACCTGTAAAGAAACCAAAGAATTCATGCAGGATATTGAAACATTAAGTGACAAGATACATTTAAAGGAATATGATATAAACAAGCATGACGAACTGGCAAAAATGTATCATGTCGAGATGGTACCAAGCATCGTATTACTTAACAATAAAAATGAATATCAGGGAGTTAAATTTAACGGCATTCCGGCAGGATACGAGATTAATTCCTTTGTGTCAGCCATCCTTGAAGTATCAGGTAATGCAACACCCGTACCGGAAAAGCTACTAAGTAGAATAAAGAGCATTAATAAACCAGTAAACATTAAAGTCTTTATTACGTTAACCTGCCCTCATTGCCCTGGTGCAGTACAAAAGGCCCATACGTTAGCCTTAATGAATCCAAATATTGATGCGGAAATGGTTGAGGCGCAGACATTTTATGAATTATCCGAGAAATTCAATGTTTCAAGTGTGCCAAAAATAGTAATAAACGATAAATATGAACTTATCGGAAATCAACCTATAGAAGCTTTTCTAAACCAAATAGAAAAAATATAAATGAAAAGAGAAGGAATTACCTTCTCATTTTATTTTTGATAATTTGGTGCCGTAGCTGTTAATTCAACATCATGCGGATGGGATTCTACCAATCCGGCGGCTGTCACTCTGACAAATTTTCCATTTTGTTTTAATACTTCAATGGAAGGTGTGCCGCAGTATCCCATTCCTGAACGAAGACCACCACATAATTGATATACGACGTCTTCTAGTTTGCCTTTGTATGGTACTCTACCTTCTATACCTTCAGGAACTAATTTTTTAGCTTCCAGTTTACTGTTTTGGAAATATCGGTCTGAAGAACCTCTTTTCATAGCGGAAAGAGACCCCATTCCTTGATATATTTTATAACGACGGCCATTATAGATGATTTCTTCACCAGGAGCCTCTTCAGTTCCGGCAAGCAGGCTACCAATCATTACAATATCCGCCCCGGCAGCAATAGCCTTAACAATGTCACCGCTGTATTTAATGCCTCCATCGGCAATTAAGCGGATATTTTTTTCCTTACAAACCTGATAAACATCATTAATAGCTGTTATTTGCGGTATACCCACTCCGGCAACCACCCTTGTGGTACATATTGATCCAGGTCCAATACCTACTTTTACACAATCGGCTCCGGCATCGATTAATTCATATGCCGCCTCTTTGGTTACAATATTTCCTCCGATAACCTGTAAATCCTGATATCGTTCTTTTATTTTTTTAACGACTTCAATAACTCCTTTAGAATGTCCATGAGCTGAGTCAACTGCAACCGCATCTACTCCCGCTTCAACTAAAGCACTGACTCTTTCTAAGGTATCATCACTTACACCCACTGCGGCTCCACATAATAATCGACCTTTACTGTCCTTGGCGGAATTTGGATAAGCTTTAGTTTTATCAATATCTTTAATCGTTATTAATCCTTTTAATTTGAAATCTTCATCAACGATCGGCAGCTTTTCAATCCTGTGCTCGAATAAAATCGTTTTGGCTTCATCAATTGATATACCGACAGGTGCTGTGACCAGATTTTTTTTGGTCATCGCTTCTGAAACCTTCAATGATAGATCTTCCCTAAATTTTAAATCACGATTCGTGATAATACCTACAAGTGTATTA
This sequence comes from Haloplasmataceae bacterium, assembly GCA_041687555.1. Classification (GTDB taxonomy): domain Bacteria; phylum Bacillota_I; class Bacilli_A; order Haloplasmatales; family Haloplasmataceae; genus JAWLBU01. The sequence goes on from JAWLBU010000004.1 coordinate 7,591, forward strand.
TCCTCTAGAACTACAGGTAATCCTGATATCCGATAATAAGCCATTATGCTATTGGCTTCCTCCAAAGTTTGATTTGGACTAAGTGTTACCGGATCTAGAATCATTCCTCTTTCACTTAATTTTACTTTTTTTACTTGCTTAGCCTGTTCTTCTATTGACATATTTTTATGAATAAATCCCATACCGCCCTGACGTGCAAGACTTATTGCCAATTCGGCTTCCGTAACGGTATCCATAGCCGCACTGACAATAGGTATATTTAATTGGATTTTATTTGTCAAATAGGATTTAATGCTAACCTCTTTCGGTAATACCTCTGACTTTTGCGGTACTAACAAAACATCATCAAAGGTTAAGCCTTCATTTATTAATTTACCATTTAGATTTGACATTTTAACTCTCCTTTATTTATTCCCATTCAATTGTAGCCGGTGGTTTTGAGGTAATATCATATACTACACGATTGACACCATTTACTTCATTAATAATTCTTCGCGATATATTACCTAAAATATCATGTGGTATCTTTGCCCAATCAGCTGTCATACCATCGATTGATGTAACAGCACGAATTCCCACGGTATAATCATAAGTTCGTTTATCACCCATTACACCAACAGTCTGTATATTAGTCAACACAGTAAAATATTGCCAGATATCCTTATCTAAATTCGCTTTTTTTATTTCCTCACGCAGAATATAATCTGCTTCTCTTAGAATTGCTAACTTATTTTCCGTAACTTCTCCGATAATTCTAATAGCTAAACCAGGTCCAGGGAAAGGCTGACGCGAGACAATTTCTTCACTGATTCCAAGTTTCCTGCCTAATTCTCTAACCTCATCTTTAAATAATGTTTTGAGCGGTTCTAAAAGCTTAAACTTCATATCTTTAGGTAATCCACCCACATTATGATGTGTTTTTATTGTATGTGCCGTTTTCGTTCCTGATTCGATTATATCAGTATATAATGTTCCCTGTGCTAAAAAAGCGTAATCCCCTAATTTCTTTGTTTCATCCGTAAAGACTTGGACAAATTCATTACCGATTATTTTCCTTTTCTCCTCCGGATTTGTCACACCTTTTAATTTGTCCAAAAATCGCTTACTGGCATCCACTACTCTGACATCAATATTGAAGTTGTTTACAAAAGTATCGATTACCTGTTTTCTTTCATCCTTACGCAAAAGACCATGGTCAACAAATACACAGGTTAGGTTATCGCCTATTGCTTTATGAATTAAAACAGCTGCAACCGAAGAATCTACTCCACCGCTTAATCCGCAGACTACTTTTTCTCCGGCAACTAAATTCTTAATCCGATTAATTTCATCATTAATATAATTTTCCATCGACCAATTTGGGATAGCTTGGCATATGTCAAAAACAAAGTTTTTTAACATCTGAATTCCATATTGTGAATTCCTTACCTCAGGATGAAATTGAACCAAATAAATATTATCTTTGCTGTTTTCTATCGCCGCATACAAACAAGTGTTACTTGAAGCTACCACATTAAAGCCTTCCGGTAGTTTTGCCACCTGATCTCCATGTGACATCCATACTACTGAGGTCTCCGGTACATTAGCAAATAACAAAGATGAAGATGAATGTTTAATTTCCGTACTTCCATATTCACGAGTATTCGCTTCCTCTACTCTACCACCAAGCTTTACAGTTGATATTTGCATACCATAGCAAATTCCTAAGATTGGTATTCCTAAGGTTAATATTTCTTCATCAAATGATAATGCATTATTAGAATACACACTGTCCGGCCCACCGCTTAATATTATCCCTTTGACATTATTCATCTTTTTAATGTCTAAAACCGTTAAGTGGTGTGGCAACATTTCACTATAAACTCCCAGGTCTCTGATTCTTCTGGCGATTAATTGATTATACTGACTTCCAAAATCTAAAACGATGATTTTTTCAACATTCATAGTCGGTCTCCTTTTGATATAAAAATAAAAGAGCATCTTATCGATTGCTCTTATATACATGACAAAAAAGCCATATACGTAGTCCTAAAATAACGGTTTTAGGGTAGAGACTTTCGATCCATTTTATCGAAGATATACGAATACTCCTTTATTTTACTAGAAATTAAGCAATTTTACAATATCCATACTTCTTTTTCACCAATAGTTTTTATCCAAAAAGAAAAATTATGATAAGGAAATTATTAATATTATTAACAAATTTCTCTATTATATTTACCAAATATCGTTTACAATATTAATGGTGAGTATTATGTGGGTAATTTGTTTATTCTTATTTATCATTATTTCTTTACTAAACTTATCCTTTGAATTTAAAAACAATAAAAAAGGTCGCTATTATACAAAACCGCTTTTAATGCCGCTCTTAATTTTATTTTACATAACCATAGCCGATAAAATAAACTACTTAATTATCTTGGCTTTGCTATGTGGTTTTAGCGGAGATGTGTTTTTAATGAGAGATGATAAAGAAAAAAATATCTTATTGGGGATAACCTCATTTCTTATCGGCCATCTCTTATATATAACGGTCTTTTTAAGCAATACATCCTGGCTATCTCTTGTGCCATCTTATTTTTATATGTTTATAATTCCCTATATCACTTTAGAATTATATCTGCTGAAAAAATTACTACCGACTATGGGAAGTCTGAAAATACCTGGTTTTATCTATACGACCATTATTTTATTCATGAGTTTTACCTCGCTATCGAGAATATTTAATGTTTCATTCATGTCATTTTTACTGCCATTTATCGGTTCTATATCTTTTATCCTTTCTGATACGGTTTTAGCATTCAGCTTGTTTAAAAAACAAGGTAAGTACGATAATATCATCGTTATGATTACCTACATTACCTCTCAGTTTTTAATCACTTTAGGTTTTATACTATAGTTATATATTTAAAAAAATAAATGACCTGATATCAATCAGGACATTTTTATTTAGATATGGCAAAAGGTTTGGCATATGCGTTATTGACTGCTTTTCTGATAGATATTATTTTATCTTCAGGTATTCCTTTAGGATAAAATTTAACCTTTTCAATTGAATAACCGGTTAATGATTTAAACCACATTAATCCGGCGATAAATCTTCCTAAATCCAAACTTAAGTGAAATCCGTCTCGGTTTAATATATCGCCAAAGTAGCCACGGGCATTTTGAATAGCGGTGCCTGTGGGAATAATAATATCGATATCTTTATTGTTTAATATTACCGTTTGACAGGTATTTATAATGGCTTTATACATTATCAGCTGGTCGTTGTGATATTTACCAAAATCAAGATGGTCACTTCCGCTCTGATAAGCCCAGGTCATGTTCCACCCAAGATGTGCTTTCTTATTTAATACATATTCTTTAACATATTTAATTAGCTTTTCTAAATATGGACTATATGTTTCTTTTATCCCGCTATTACCGCTTACCTGTTGTAATGTGACAATATCCCACTCTTCATCCTTTAATCCCTCTAATACGGATACATTTTTGTTTTCTAACCATCTTCCGTCCGTATTCTTAAAATAAGTATAATCATTAAAATTATTACTGATATTATTCCAGTGCGTATCAAGCCCGATACCACCAATATAGAGATTTCCCAACACAACATTATCCATACCATAACTATTAGCGATATCCCACAAAAATTCCATACTGTCGACACTAAAGCTGTTGCCAATTGCCAATACTTTTAATGACATTTCCATTCACCTTCCAACATCGAAAATACCGCATGTTTTTCAAAATCATTTACAATAGCTTTATCCAAGTACTTTCTAGCTTCATCCATTGCGACCCATTTGTATTCGGTGTGTTCGTTAGATAATTTTATTTCGTCTCCTTCACTTCGGCAAAGGTATGTTAAAATCACGAGCTGTCTGTTGGGATTACTCATAAAAGTAGTGGCATACAACATTTTATCAACCATAACATCCAAACCTACTTCTTCTTTTATTTCTCTTAACAGTGCCTCCTCCAGTGTTTCGCCGAACTCTATTTTTCCACCGGGAGTCTCCCAGATATCTCCGTTGATTTCTGACTTATTCCTTTTAATAATAAGGATTTTCCCATTATTAATAATAATTCCCTTAAGTGCAACCACAATAACTTTTTCTTTCATCAAAATCTACCATTAATTATATTTTCTAAATTCATTATATCTGATTAAAACCTTTTATTCAATCAGATTAACAAAAACAAAATCCCGCTTCAACAATAAATACCGAAGCAGGATTAAATTTACTAAGATTATTATTTTGTTTCGAGCGCCAAATCACCTGGTAATATCCATTTTTTATATCTAAAATAGACATCCAGTAGATAAACTAGGATAATTGGCAAAATAATTTGCAGAATTAAGATGTTAAGAAAAGCATATCTCGTATATTCCATGGCTTCCAGTGTTCCGATTTGACCAACGAGTCCCGAGGTTCCCATTCCACTGCCGATAGCCGTAGTTTTCGTTTTAAATATTAATGTGGAAATTGGTCCTAATATCGCTGAGGTGATAATCGTCGGCAACCATATAATGGGCTTTTTTAAGATGTTTTTAAACTGTAACATTGATGTCCCTATCCCGATAGAGATAATTTCCCCGATATTATTATCCTTTCTGGACATTATCGCAAAACCAATCATTTGCACGGAACAACCAACTACTGATGCTCCTCCGGCTAATCCTGATAAATTAATTGATATGGCAATTGCCGCGCTGGAAATTGGTGCCGTTAGTGCCATTCCCATAACAACGGCGATAATAATCCCCATAATAAATGGCTGATAGGTTGTCGCATCTTTGATAAAATCGCCAATGAATTTCATTGCCACAGTTACCGGTTCACCGATCAATCTGCCGATGAAATAAGCAATTAATCCTGAGATTAGAGGAATCAAAATAATGTCAAGCGGTGTTTTCTTACGTAAAATAAACCGTAATCCTTCAATAGCGGCTAGTGATGTTAAATAGGCCACCATCGGATCATTACTGATTTTAACCGCAATTCCTCCCGAAACTCCTCCGGCAATGAGTGAAAGCCCTGAAATGCCTAGACTCCAAGCAACTCCTATACCGATTCCGATTCCCATATAACTTTTTAGAATAGAACCCAATTCATTAAGTTCTTTTACTCCCAGTAAAGTACCTATTTGTCCAATAATTACCCCTATGATTAATGTCGCAAATAATCCTAAAGTCATTCCATTTAAGGTCCTGATGAAATAGTTTAGTACACTGTTACGATTTTTACTTCTTTCCATTTTATACCTCATCTTTGCTTTTTGTTTCATAAATTATTTATACCATAAACAGAAACATATTGGTAATGTTTTACCCTATACATATTGAAAATTTATCTCTGAATAAATAAATCGTTCATATCTCTTCAACCTACCGCGAATTTCCTGATTTGAAAATAGTGATAAGGAAAATGCCTCCCACAAAAAGACCCAACCGCCGATAAATAATCCCTCTATTAATGCAGTTAAGATAATGTCATATCTAACATGTTGTTTAAACAAGTATCCTAACGAAAGAAAGATAAAAGATAATATGATATAAACTAAAATCCGCTTACTATTTAAAGCTAATTTCCTTCTGGTAAAATGGACAATAAAATGAAAATTATTTAGTATTGCATCTTTCGTTAAAAGTTCCTTATTTTCGTTATATTGCTCTTTTGGAATATAAAATGTCAATTCAACATTATATTTTAAAGGTATATCATAAGCACATTGTTCAATAAATCGAAGTAAATCCGGTTCGATATCTCTTTTCTTAATCGGAGAAGGATCCCAACCGTTAAAAACCTCATTATATGAATCTAGTGAAACCTCTATGATATAAGCTTCTGTTTCAGGATTTTGTTTATATATCTGCCTTAAATAATTTCTTTTTTTCCTAAACATATTATTCCTCCATAGATGTTTCATAATATTATTATATAAAGAAAGTGTGTTTTACATACTTGGCAATCAAATTACTCATGTCCCTATTATAAACCTTTACAGAGATAAAAAAAAGAAGGTTTGTCAACCTTCTATTACAATTCATATAATTTTACAAATTCATCGTCGGGAACCATTCCGCCACCCGTTGCCCAGACTAAGTGCGTTACCTTTTTTGCGCTCTCTTTTACGGATATCATACCGTAAACACCTGCTAAGGCTGATGGTTCTAATTTAATCCCTTCGGTATCTTTCATTATTTTTAATAATTTGATTAAATTCTCATCGTTTACTGTGTAAACACCACTTATTAAATGTTCTAATGTCCTTCCAACAAAACCGGATGGCCGGCCCACTGCCAAACCATCAGCGAGTGTTTTATTATCTAAACCAAAATTAAAAACACTTATCTTATCATGTAATCCTGTCAAAAGACCTAGGAGCATGCATGGTGAATGTGTCGGTTCGGCAAAGAAGCAATGGACATTATCCTTGAATATCAGTTTCAGACCAAAGGTGATCCCTCCGGGTCCTCCGCCCACTCCGCATGGAAGATAAACGTAAAGCGGATTATTGTCATCGATTATAATGTTCATTTCATCCAGTTGTTTTTTTAAATAATAACTACTCACCGCATATCCTAAAAATAGGTCTTGCGAATTTTCATCATCGATAAAATACATGGAAGGATCTTTTTCAGCTTCCATTCTGCCACATCTCACTGCCTCGCTGTAATCGGCATCATATTCAACCACAGCTACATCCAGACTTCTAAGTAATTCCTTTTTCCATGTTTTAGCATCCTTGGACATATGAACAAAAACCTTAAAACCCAATTTAGCCCCGATGATTCCTATGCTTAATCCTAAATTACCTGTTGAACCCACAGCAATTTTATACTGCGAATAAAATTGTCTGAACTTATCATTGTTTATTACCGCATAATCGGAATCAATATCTAATAAATGATGTTTTATGGCCAATTCCTCGGCATGCTTCAAGACTTCATAAATTCCTCCTCTAGCCTTAATAGAACCGGATATCGGCAATTCATTATCACATTTCAATAAAACCTCTCCTGATATTTTCTTATTAAAAGTAGATTCTAACCTGCTTTTTAATTTAGAAACTTTTATCAATGGCGATTCGATGATGCCATCACTTATATCCGGATATACGCTTTTTATATATGGTCGGAATCTCTTAAGTCTTAACATTGCTTCTTTTACATCATCTTCGGTTATCTTAATATTTTTTATCGCTTGATTAAAACTAAAGTATTTAGGATTTTCCCAAAATACTTCTTTTGCATTTTTTATATCATTAATTAAATTATTCATATCATAATCCCATAAAACGCAAAGCAAATTCTAATCCCTTTATTAACTCCGTCTTTATCTTTTTCAGATTCTCTTCTTCGGTTCCTTGTTTAACAGTTATTCTGCATAGATTTTTCCCGATTTCTAACTTCTCAAAATCGTCTTTTAAAATATCCATTGCTCCCTTTTTAAGCATTTGCCGATATTTTTCATCCTGTAAATATGATTGATACTTAGTATTTACCGATATTATGATCCTTTTTATTTCATCAAATTTTACATAATTAATAAATTGATTCGAGATATCCATAAAAATCCTCTCCCTTCTAAACTTCAAATCCTTCATGCTTAAGAAGCCATTCTTTTAACCATATCTTGTCACCGGCAAATCCCACTAATTTACCGTCACTGCCAATAACCCGATGACAAGGGATTATTATCGGAATCTCATTAGCCCTGTTTGCCTGACCTACGGCTCTGACAGCTTTAGGATTTCCAATCATGCTAGCAATTTGTTGATAGGTTGCGGTTTTTCCATATGGAATATTGGATAGTTCATTCCAGACTTTTTTTCTAAATTCTGTTCCTCTAATATCTAAAGCTAAATCAAATACCTTACGTTTTTTTAAAAAATATTCTTCTATTTGTGTTATTGCTTCCTTACATAATTCTTTATTAATCTGTATTTTCGAATCCTTAAGATACTTTAACCAACTATCCTCAAATAATTCCACTCTACATACGCCAATATCATTAACAACAACATAAATATTACCTACGGGTGATTTATATACATCATATCCTATCATATACTACTCCTTTTTAATTAATTATGTATATTATAACAAAAAGATACCGCTTTTGCAGTATCTTTGGTACAAATTTAATCCTGATTTAACTTTTCAGTTATATTAATTATTTCCTCAATAATTCTTCCGATATAATCAATCGTATCAAGAAGCGGCTTATCGGTCGTAATGTCAACACCGACCATTAACGCTAGTTCAACAGGGGTCTTGGTACCTCCTGACTGTAAAACTTCACGCCAGTCATTAATAGCCCTTTCTCCCTCGTTTAGTATTTTTTGACTAGCCTGAGTAGCTATCGTCAAGCCTGCGCTGTAGGTATATGAATATAATCCCATATAATAATGGGGTTGTCTCATCCAAGTCAATTCCGCACCTTCATTTATCCTTACCGTATCACCCCAAAACTGTTCCAACACGTCTTTTTTCAGTTGATTAAGTTTTTGGGCATGGACACTTCCTCCCCTATCGATTATCTTATATACTTCCCTTTGATAAGTGGCTTCAAGTAAATGTGTCACAAAATTATGATAATATGTTCTGCTTATCATTGATGAATACACCCATCTTTTAAAACGAGGGTCATCATTTATCTTTAGTAAGTAATTTGCCATCAGCATCTCATTCATTGTCGAAGGAGCTTCAATAAAATATAATGAAGGACCGTAATTCAAAATATTTTGGTTTTGTTGTGCCAGATAAAAATGACCGGCATGCCCTAATTCATGTGCTAAAACAAAAACCTCCCGCATCTTTTCCGACCATGATATTAAGATATACGGATGAATACCGTACGGACTTGAACAAAATGCACCGGTTGATTTGCCCTTATTCTGGACAAAATCGATCCACCGCTCTTTATAAGCTTTCTTAACCATATCCAGATAATCATCACCGAGTACGGATAAAGCACCCTCGATATATTTTTTTGACTCTTCAATTGTAATAGTCGGTTCATAACTAGGATCAACAGCAAGCTTTAAGTCCGCAAATGTCATTTCATCCAAATTATGAATTTTCTGAAGCAATTTAGCATATTTACGCATATGTACGGATAACTTATCCATGATTAAATCTATCTGTCTATCATATAACGACCTATCCACCTTCTGGCGATATAATAAACTTGAAAAGACAGAGTCAAAACCTCTTAAATCCGCAAGCGTTTTTTCTTTCTGGATGTGAGCCTGATAGCTTGAGGCAAAGGTATTTTGATATTCCCTTAATTTCTCGGAAAAAGCAGTAAAAGCTGCTCTTCTCACTTTTGTATCATTTTCATACTCCCAAACATGCTCGAATAAATTAAATGAGAGCGGATATTCTTTACCATCAACAATAAAATTGGTAAAATTCATATCAGCTAATTTAGCCTGATTATAGATATTATAAAATGAATTTAAAGTTTGTGATAATGCCGTTAATGCCTTTTCCACTTCCGGAGTTAATGCATATCTTTTATCTTCCATAATATCTTTTAAATAATGACTGTTATCTTCCCTACTGTCAATAGCCTGATCAATTATTTCTTTATCGACAGTCATTAATTCACTATTAACAAAACTAAGTCTACTATCTAATGAAGCGATTATATTCATAAGTCTCATATAACGATTAGTATTTTCATGATTGGTTTGATCTGAAGCAACGAGTAAATGGGCATATGTAGATGTAATTGTCCTTAATTGTAAATATTTTTTATATTCATCAATACAAGCATTAATGATATCGGGTGAATTCAACTTATCTTTATATGTATTTTCGATTTTGTCTGTCAAGACTTGTATTTCTTCAACAGTTGAGTTAAATTCATCCTCAGATTTAAAAATGGCGGATAAATCCCAGGTTAAATTAATATCCACTTCTTCTCTGGATTTTATTGTTTTTTCCATAAATCAACCTTCTCCTTTATTTAAAATATTAGCTAAAAAATTAAACGAAAACTACCTTATAATTTATATTATAGCAGAAATTTTTTAGAAATATAATCAATTTTTAAGCAATAAGAAAAAGGCTTTAAATAGCCTTTAATCTTTTACTGTTATTCTTCTTAACATTAAATATGTAAATACCGTAAATAAACCCGAAGCTATAATTAAATTTACTACTACAAAATAAGGATTGGACGGATTACCAATCATAAAATCGTCTATTTCCACACGACCATGATAGATTTCATTAATATAAGATATAATGAGAATAACCAATACCGGTATTAAGGATACCACCACTTTCATCAGGTTATCGCATATATAATATAGAATTGTGGTAAAAAAGCCGAAAGTCAGTGCGAAAATTAAGAAAGAAAAAGACCAGAGAAAATCATTGATGATATTATTACTGCCATATACAGCTTCATAATAGCCTTCATATGTAAAAAATATTCCTAACAACTGATTCAAGATAACCTCTACTATAGCCATAGTGAAGGCGATAATTAAAAAAGCATATAAACTACCTATCAGAAAGTTTTTTCTTGTCACATTAAAGGTTTGCATAAACCGAAAATTGTCTTTAAACGAATTAAGTCCACATATAAATAAGAAAATGATCGTGGATCCCCCAATGCCAAATTGATTAAATACTTTAATATCGATCTGAGAATCAATAATAATAATACCAAATATAATTATGGCCAAAACTAAATAATATATAGCAACAGGCCACTTATAATCCCTTAATAGAAACCGCATTACATTTATCTTATCATTCATAACCCAATCCTCCCTTAGTTAGTTAAACTGATAAACAGTTTTTGTAGCGCCACTTTAGAAACTTCCAAGTCAAATTCATTAATTAAATCAGTATTTTTTTGGTTGAAGTCTTCGTTAACGATTACAGATTTATATTTACCCATTGTTTCAACAACGGTGTACTTCTTATTAACTAAATACTTTTCGACATTACTTGATTGTCCTGAGACTAAATAATACCTTTCCGCTATATTTTCTCTACTGTCACTTAAGATGATTTCACCATTTTTAATTATGAGAACTTCTTCAATAATATCGGCAACTTCTTCGATTAAATGGGTAGAGATAATGATGATTTTTGGATGTTCAATAAAATTCGCCAGTATTTCTTTATATAACATCTCGCGGTGATTAGCATCAAGTCCTAACACCGGTTCATCCATTAATAAAATATCGGCGTTAGAGGCCATTGCGATTATATCCTTAAAGATGGTCTTATAACCGGTGGACAATGCTTTAATTTTCAGGTTCGAATCCAAACTAAACTTGCCACAAAGTTTTTCCGCATATTCAAAATCAAACTTCGGATAAAACACTTTAGTCCATCTGAACACATCCTTAATTCTGTATCCTAAAGGATATAAATTCATTTCCTGCATATAAAATATTTTTTTAAGTACCGATTCGTTTTCAATGACCAATTCATTATCAATTAAAACTTTCCCGTCAGTCGGAAATAATTTATTACAAACTAGGTTTAGTAAGGTTGTCTTACCTGCTCCATTTCTACCTAGTAAACCGTAGATTTTATTTTCTTCAATGTTCAAATTAATATTATTAAGCACTAATTTTTCATCAAATTGTTTTGTCAGTGAATTTATTTCAATTTTACTCATGGCTACCTCCCTTTTCAATCATTTTAATAATTTCAGCTTTGGAAATATTTAATTTAGCTGCTTCATTCAATAAAGACAAGATAAAATTATCATAAAAACTTTGCTTCCGCTTATTGCGGATTAACTCCTTAGCACCACTTGATACAAACATCCCAACACCCCTTTTTTTATAAAGTATGCCTTCGCTTACAAGTAAATTAACACCTTTACCGGCGGTTGCCGGATTAATTTTTAAATTAACCGATAATTCCGTAGTAGAAATGATTTGTGTTTCCTCATCATATATTCCTCTTAATATATCATCTTCTATGGCTTCTGCCAGTTGAATATAAATTGGCTTATCACTATTAAAATTTAGTTGCATTATTATCCTCCCTCCTTATTTGGTTAACTACTTATGTAATTAAGTATATGACTAAAGAAGGAATTTGTCAACTGATTTTATAAAAAAAAATAATTATTCCACAATTAAGTGATTTTAATCACGGTATTATTTAAATAAACAGATATCATAATATTAGTAATAATAAGGAGGAATGAAAATGTCAGATTATAAAGCAAGAGTAGATGCCAGAGAATATGCACCAAGAGATAAACATCGCGTGATATTAGAAACATATAACAATTTAAAAGCAAAGGAAAAAATGGAGCTACTTAATGACCATGATCCTAAACCTTTATATTATCAATTTTCCGCTGAATTTCCTGATCAATTTACATGGAAATATCTTGAAAAAGGTCCGGAAGTTTGGCGTGTTTTAATTGAAAAGAAATAAAAAAAGGGCTTGTCATTTTTTAAATGATAAGACCTTCACATGTTTAAAAAGGAATTTTGTCCGGGTCACGACCAATTCGTTCACCCTTAAGTCCTTTAATTAGCTCCATATCTTCCTGCGTAATTGTAAAATCAAATATTTCACTGTTTGATTTAATTCTTTCCGGTGTTATCGATTTAGGAATTACCACGACACCTCTTTGAATCTGCCATCTTAACGCAATTTGTGCCACCGTTTTTTGATATTTATTTGCCAAATCGATTAATATCTTTTTATCAAAGATTTTTCCTTGCATAAGAGGGCCCCATGATTCTAACTGAATATGATGTTTATCACAAAATTCTTTAACATCATCCTGAGGAAATTGCGGATGGCATTCAACCTGGTTTACCATAGGAATTATCTCGGAATTATGCATAAGCTCTTCTAAATGATGAATTTTAAAATTACTGACACCGATTGCTTTAACTCTTTTTTCTTTATATAGTTTTTCTAAAGCTTTCCATGTTTCTCTATTTTTATCCTTTGGCCAATGAATTAAATATAAATCCAGATAATCGGTGTCCAATCGCTCAAGTGACTTTTGAAAGGCAGCTAATGTAGTGTCATAGCCCTGATCGGTGTTCCACACTTTACTGACTAAGAAAATTTCCTTTCTTTGAATTCCACTTTCTTTTATCGCTTTACCAACACTTTCCTCATTGCCGTAAATTGCTGCGGTATCTATATGACGATATCCTACTTTTAATGCTTCGAGTACCGCATTTTTAGCGATATCGCCATTTTCTACCTTAAATGTGCCAAAGCCCAACCAAGGCATTTTTATACCATTAAATAATACCGTACTTTCGGTTAAAGACAAAATAATCCCTCCATATATACAAACTACCAGAATAAAATCTTAGAACCTTTTAGCTTGGCAATAGCTTCCACAAAAAAGTAATCGCCATAGATTAAAGGATTATCAATATAATTACCGGCAGGGAAATGACTGACACCATGTAAAATCATACCTTCTTCATTGCTATCCCAATTACCGTAATTTTTATATAATGATTCCAATATCTTTAAAGCACTATTTCGATAAAATGCGCCTGTCTCATCATCTAATTCTTCTGATAACAATAATAATCCACTTGATGCAATACAAGCAGCCGATGAATCCCTGTTAGGTTTTACATCACCAGGTAATTTTAAATCCCAAACAGGTACATAATCTTCAGGTAAATTTCTGATAAAGAAATTAGCTACTTTTAAGGCTGCATTTAAATAACGTATTTCCTTAGTATAATGATAACAAATAGAAAATCCGTAAATTGCCCAAGCCGTACCTCGTGCCCAGGAAGAATCCGGTGCATAACCCTGACCCCCATAATAATTTGTCCGTTCTCCCGTTTCCGGATTAAATTCAACAATATGATGAACACTACCATCTTCACGGATAAAATTATTTATTACCATATCGGCATGGGATAAAGCGACACCTTTAAAACGAGGATCCTTGATTTCTTCAGATGCCCAAAACAACAAAGACAAATTCATCATTGTATCAATAATCGACCAACCGTTTTTACGAGTCTCATTACCATAATTATTCCAGGCACGAATAAATTTACCGTTGACATTAAACCTGCCCATTAAAAAATTGGCCGCAATAAGTCCACGGCGTCTGGAATCTTCATCGGCTAATAACTTATATCTTGCAACACTGGTTAATATCCACATAAAACCAATATCATGATCAAGTGAGTAAAAACTTTTAAACAACTCATCCATCTTATTCTCACAATTAGCGGCGACACTTAATAAATCCTCATCTTTAGATAATTCATAAACTTTCAGCAGTATGCCCGGCCAAAAACTTGAAGTCCACCAGGATGAATCAACTATCTCATATTTTCCGTTATTACTGGCATGTACAAAATTAGCACCTATTTTCTTACTGTTATTTTTCACTTTATTAACAATCTGTGACCAGGCCTCTTCAATCCATAACATATTATATCCTCCTTATCTAACTTATTTAGGTATATTATACCAAGATTAAACATTTTTTTATACAATAAAAAGACCAAGGATATCATCCTTAGTCATATGGTCAAAATTATCTGTCTCCAAATAAATCAATTGTGCCTAGTAAAACATGAGCTAAACCGAATCCAATTAACCCTGCGGTAAACAATGGCATGATTTCTTCCATTGCATTATTATTCTGTCTAGCATTTCTTACCTTCATGGCAATTCCGGCTGCCGTTACACCTGTTCCGATTATTGTTGGTAATAAACCTTCTCTCATGAAATTCCTCCTAACTTTGAAGTATCAGATTTCGACCCATTCTTAGTTTAGTTTACTGATTTAAATTTATCCTTGGTAATAACTAACTATTAAGCTCGTTCTGTAAAAAATCTTTAACTTCTGACAATGAAATAAAACAACGGTAGATTTTACCTAATATGGAAGAATCCGGCTTTATCATATCAGGAACCATAATTGGTATCATTCCGCCGTTATAAGCCGCTATAATTCCCGCTATCGAATCTTCCAACACAATTGTTTTACTAGGATTACAATTAAGTTTTTTTGCCACTTTAAGGAAAATTTCCGGATTGGGCTTTGATTTTGTTATCTCATCACCACATAATATATAATCAAAATAATCTGTTATATCGGCACTATTTAAAAACATATTGGCTCTATCACGACCTGATGATGTGGCGACAGCTTTTTTTATGTTAACTGTCTTAAGAAAATCCAGTAAATCCAATAAACCTTGTTTTAATGGTATACCTTGTTGTTTTATGATATCATTTGTTAATTGATATCTTTCCGTCTTGATATCATCAAAGGGAAAATCATTTCCAAATTGCTTAAAGCACATATCCTTTATTCGTTCCAAATTAGAACCGATCATTTTTTCAAAAAAACAAAAATCAAATTCATAACCATGTTTTTTTAATACTTCATCCCATACTCTGTATGATATCTTTTCCGAATCAAACATCAAGCCATCCATATCAAAAATAATTAATTCTAAATCCTTCATGACTCCTCCGCTACTGTCGGTATTTATTTCATTACTCTTCTCCATGGGGAAAAATAACCACCTTGTAAAGTTGTCACATCATTGGATACAAGCATGGCTTTTTCATCTATACCAATGATTCTATTAATCACCTTTTCCTTCCCCTTACGGTTAGTATAAACCATTAATACTAATTTATCATTATCTTTCCCATGAGCATTAATCGTCGTCACACCATAACCTTCAGTTCTCAAGGAATCAGTAATAATACCACCCATTTCTACCGTAGTAATTGCTTGTATTAACACACGGCCAAAACCAAGAAAATTCTCTAATCTGGATCCCGCATATACTCCGGCGGCAAAACCTAAACTATATACGATACCTTTAAATGGTTCTTCGTTTATATTAGTGATTACCCTTGAGGCAATAAATGTCCATAAGATAATTTCAATAAAGGAAAGAATAACTCCTTGTTTTCGATAACCTTTATTTATTAATATGATTCTGGTTGTGCCAATTGAAACCTCGATTATTTTGGAAAAAAAGATTAATAACAACTCCCAGGCCGGTGTTGCTGTTATAATGTCTAGAATTTGTTCCCACATCATTTTGTCCTCCATATATATTATATAAAGTTTATGCAAAAATAAAAGCGCCTAACTCACTATTATAAGTGATGTCATACGCCCATAATTTTTCATTTACCCAAGTGTATATTATCATGTCGATACGGTTAAGTCAATTGATAATAAATAAATGGAAACGCTTTGCATAATTTTAATATTCGTAATCTATTGCGACTCTTTCCGTTATCACCTTTTTAATAAAGTCCACAACCAATAAATGTTCCGGATGATTTTGATAAATGGATAAATCTTCAATCCTGTCAAAATCAACAATTAATACTATGTCAAATCTATTCGCATCAACAATATTGATACCGACTTCAATTGATTTAATGACACTTATTTTTTCTTTTAAGCCTAAGAGTTTTTCCTTCAATTCTTCCGGTGTATTTGTTTTTAATTCAGTTTCCTTTAATTTCCACATTACGATATGTTTTATCACTTTATAAACCTCCGATTAATTTAACATTAATCCTATTATAACAACTTACGTCCCATTCTACAACAAACATCCGATATGTATTTTACACAAGGTATATGCTATAATAAATTTATGGAAAATAAGAAGGTGTTACTATGAATGAAATTAAATTAACCGAATACAGCCATGGAGCGGGATGCGGTTGTAAAATATCTCCGGCCATCCTGGATACAATTATTAAAACAACTCGTGATACCCTCAACTATCCGCAATTATTGGTTGGAAACAGCAGTAATGACGATGCGGCGGCATATGATTTAGGAAATGGCACTTCAATATTAAGTACGACTGATTTTTTCATGCCGATTGTCGATGACCCATATACCTTTGGTAAAATTGCCGCAACTAACGCTTTGAGCGATATCTACGCCATGGGAGGCAAACCCTTGATGGCCATTTCGATATTAGGATGGCCAATTAAAGTCCTTTCCCCTGAGATAGCACGATTAGTCGTAGAAGGTGGTAGAAGCGTATGTGATGCTGCCGGAATACCTTTGGCAGGTGGACATTCCATCGATTCACCGGAACCAATATTTGGCTTAGCCGTTACCGGAATAGTGGAAAATCACCGCCTTAAACAAAACAATAAGGCTATACCTGATTGCGAAATATTTTTAACTAAACCATTGGGGATTGGTATCCTGACGACTGCTCAAAAACGCAAAAAAATAGAAAACAATGATCTAGCTCCGGCGATTGAGGCAATGTGCACACTTAATAAAATAGGTTCGGAAATATCACAGCTTGACGGTGTGGTTGCCTTAACCGATGTGACGGGCTTTGGTTTGTTGGGTCATCTGGGAGAAATATGTAAGGGTAGCGGAGTATCGGCATCAATTATTTATGAAGCTGTACCACTACTACCAAATACCATGAAATATTTAAAAATGGACTGCATTTCGGGAGGAACAAAAAATAACATCGCAAGTTACGGACATACTTTGGAAGATATGAATGATGAGATAAAATATCTTTTATGTGATGCTCAGACATCGGGCGGTTTGCTTGTAATCGTAAAAAAGGACAGTGTGGGTGAATTCCTTGAATTAACCAAAAAATCCGGTTTAAACTTACAATCAATCGGCTATACTAGAAAACAAAGTGATAAACTAATTAAAGTCATATAAGGATTAAAAATGAATGTCATAAATGATTATCGAAAAATCGTCGTTGAAAAGTTACCGTTAATTGATGTAAGGGCACCAATTGAGTATGAAAAAGGAGCTTTTATAAACTCTGTCAATCTACCGTTAATGGATAATACGGAAAGAGAACTAGTCGGTATCTGTTATAAAGAAAAGGGCCCGGATAAAGCTTTGGAATTAGGTCATAGATTGGTTTCGGGAAAGATTAAGGAAAGTAGGGTAAATACCTGGGTTTCCCATATTACGAATTTTCCCGACAGCATTATTTATTGCTTCCGGGGCGGCATGCGCTCTAAAATTACACAAGCATGGATAAAAGAAGCAATTAATAAAGAAATTCCTTATATAGAAGGCGGTTATAAAGCCTTCCGTACCTTTTTGCTTAATGCGCTCAATCCGGATAATATCAAAAGCATACCGATTATCCTGACCGGTAAAACAGGAGCCGGTAAAACTTCATTACTAGCTAACTTTAGTAATTTCATTGATTTGGAAAAAATCGCAAACCACAGAGGTTCAACATTTGGTCATTATAATACACCCCAACCAACACAAATTAATTTTGAAAACAATTTAAGCTATGCAATAATATCACATGAATCACATCATTATGAGTACATGCTCCTAGAAGACGAAGGTAAAAATATCGGTAAAAGCTATTTACCGATACCACTTGTGACCCATTTTAATCAAAGTAAAAGGATTCTTCTAGAAGTATCAATGGAAAGTAGAATTCAAAATACCCTTAACGAATATGTGATAGAATCGCAAAAAATATATGGATTACAAGAATGGTATTTAAATATATCAGCTAGTATCGAGAGAATTAAGAAAAAGTTAGGTTTCGAACGTTATCTTAAAATCATTAATTTATTGGATGATGCCTATAATTATCAGATTAACACAAACAGCTTCGCTAAACACGCTCTTTGGATTGCGATTTTATTAGCGGAGTATTATGACCCGATGTATGAATATCAGATTAAAAGAATTAACGAGAAAATAATTTTTAGCGGAAACTATCAGGAAGTTTCTGATTATCTTAAAGAATATTACCAAAAATAAAAGCTCTTTTTTCAAAGAGCTATTTTATTTCCTCATACCACAAGTTTTCTTGTTGTTCAGATATATTATAACTATCATACTCATTACTATATCCGTCATGATATATATAATAACGCAAACCCTTACATATTTTAAAGATATATTCCGCCCGTTTTAATGATGAAGTAAAGTATTTAAATGTTAATTCATTACTTCCTTTTTCTTTTAAATAGACCATTGCTTCAACAATAACAACCGGATATAACTGATTTGTTTTTGTAACATAAGCAAGTAAATCCTCATTTTTACACTGTAATACCCATATACCATCTCTATTAGGGATATTGGGGAAATAGTTTTTACTGATTAAATCTTTTGTCAGTTCTTTAAAGGTTTTTGTTTCGTTAATTTCCATATTAATCGTTTTATTATCTACATCATCACCTAAAGATACATACTCTCTGTGTATAATAATATTCAAATTACTCACTCTATCACCTCATATCTTAATTATAACAAATAAATTGACCTTATTCTACATATTTATTATTATCTTACAAATAATAGTAGTAAAAATGTGGAGGAATAATTATGGGAAACAAATTAGTAGAGTTTTTAGCCGGTATTTCAGCCTCCGGTAAGGAAGTTGCCGAAGATGTATATGTGTTGGATTTTACGGTTGTTACGGCTTGTTTGCTAGGTATGGAAAAATGGATTTTAGTAGATACGGGTTTAGAAAATTCCGCTAAATATATTTTACATACGGTTGCTAAACGCTTTGGAAAAGAAGATGCCCCCGAAGGCATAATATTGACGCACGGACACTTTGACCATGTCGGATCGATAAAAAAACTCGTCGAAATATGGAATGTCCCCGTTTATGCCCACAAATCGGAATTTCCGTACCTTACCGGCAAAACGGACTATCCTTTGGGTGATCCCACTGTTGATAGCGGATTAATTGCCAAAATGTCACCTACATATCCACATACAAGTATTGATTTAAGTGATGTGTTGATTGAACTTCCTGAAGATGGAAGTATTCCTGGCATGGAAGATTGGAAATGGATCCATACCACGGGACATACCGATGGGCATATCTCATTATTCCGAGAAAAAGATCGAATTCTGATTGCCGGTGATGCGTTAACCACCACCAAACAGGAATCACTCCTATCCGTTCTCTTCAAAAAAGAACATATCAGCGGACCACCCAAATATCTGACATCCGATTTTCGAAAAGCTGAAGAATCAATTAAATTAATAAAAGAATTAAACCCGGAAATGGTTATTCCGAGTCACGGTAAGGTAATGACGGGTGATAAATTACATGAACATCTGAATTATTTGGTAAATAATTTTACCCATATTGCCGTACCTAAAAATACGGAGATTGATAAAAGGCCTAGAGCTTAAGCTCTAGGCTTTTTTAATCCTATAAAAAAATAATTTAACCAGGGAAAGGCTGCCAAGAAAATTAATCTTTGCCATAATCCCATGTAATTTGAAACATATGACATTAATAAAGACATCATCGTGACAAATACTCCAGTTGATATTGCCAATATCCTCTTATGCTTATGCTCCATAAATCCGGCTGAAATAGCTATAAATGTAAATGATACTCCCGTAAGTGTCGCAAATAGTGAATGTAATTTATCTTCATTTTCACTATATTCAATATTTTCAATGATTGGAGCATGCTGGAAAATCGCGACTAAGATTAAGGATAAACCAAAGACAACGACAAGTAATTTAAAGTAATATAATTTCCCCAGACTTTTCCATCCTTCATAAATGGTAGTTGTGCCAATAAGAATAAATCCCGCGTTCATAATCCATGAATTTCTAGTTTTTTGAGCACCTAAGTGACTTGTGGTATTTCGAAATATATTATAGGTGTCCGCACTGTAAAAAGGAAGAACAAACATTATTAATACCAGTAAGATATAAGCAAGTATTAAAAAATTTATTTTTTTCATATACACTCCTCCAACCTCAGATTAGTTAATTCATCAGTACTCTGAGCCTTACATAATTTACTATATAAACCGTTTAATTTTAATAAATCATCATGCTTACCCTGTTCAATTATTTCCCCTTCTTTTAAAACAACAATCTGATCCGCATCTTTAATAGTTGATAACCGATGGGCAATCACAATCGTCGTTTTATTTTTCTTTAATTCATTTAGCGCTTCTTGAATTAATTTTTCTGTCTGTGTATCGACGGACGAAGTTGCCTCATCCAATATCAAAATCGGGGCATTTTTGAGGATTGCCCGGGCAATAGAAATTCGCTGTTTTTGCCCTCCCGATAATTTAACTCCTCTTTCTCCGACGATCGTTTCATAGCCTTTCTCTAGATGCATGATGAATTCATGAGCATTAGCCGTTTTGGCGGCGGAGATCACTTCCTCATCGGTAGCATTACTTTGACCATATAATATATTCTCTTTGACTGTGGCGTTAAATAAGAAAACATCCTGTGACACCAAACTGATATTCCTTCTTAAACTCTCAAGCGTCACATTGCGGATATCAATATTATCGATTAAAATCGAACCCTCAATCGGATCATAAAACCGCGGTATTAAGCTGGCCAAGGTCGTCTTACCAACTCCGGTCGCACCAACTAGTGCCAATGTTTGTCCCGGTTTAACTAAAAACGAAATATTTTTTAATACCGGTATCTTATCAATATAATGAAAACTGATATTTCTAAATTCAATTTCTCCCTTGATTTTACTTAATATAACCGGATTATCTATTTCTTTGATTTCCGATTCCTCATTTAGTAAATCGATTACGCGTTCGGAGCTGGCCAGTGCCTGTTGCAATCCTTCATAAATCTGCCCTAAAGACGTTATCGGTTGATAAAATAACTGAAGATATAATAAGAAAGCAACTAAATCCTCGATTTCCATTTCGCCATTAAAAGCAAGTATTCCGCCAAACAGAATAACAATAACGGTTCCTAAACTAGAAACAAACTCGATTGCCGGATGAAAACCGTTAGAAAAACGGAGGGCCTTCAACATCGCTTTAATATGATTAGCGATGGATTTACGCATTCTTTTATTTTCATAATCTTCTTTGGTAAATGATTTTATTTCCTGTATTCCGGTAAAATTATCCTGTAATATTGAATTTACTTCACCCATACGATCCTGAGTCTGTCTAAATAATGGTCGGGAGACCTTAGTAAACTTTAAAACCATCCAACCCAATAATGGTATTGGGATTAACGTGTATAAAGTAAGTGTAGGATTCTTAAAGAAAAGGATGATAAAAATGCCGAGGAACATTAAACCATTAACGATAAGTGTCGGAATGGCATGAGCCAATAAAATCTCAAAGTTTCTCGTGTCATTGATAAGCCGGGACATTAATTCTCCGGTCGATTTTTCCTTAAAAAAACGGACCGATAACCTTTGAAGGTGATTGTATAAATAAGACCTTATGTCTTCAAGAATTTTCCAGGCTGCATAATGTGATACATAATTAGTACTAAATCGGGTAAATGCTCTAACAATATATATTGCCACGACAATTATCGCAATTAACTTAACATCATTAAGACTGCCCTTTCCTTCTACTCCATCCTCAACCGTTGCAACCAAACGGCTGATTGCCTCCGGTCCCGCCATACTAGTCGCGGTCACAACAACCATACTGATTGTGGCTAACATAATCCACCATATGTATGGTTTAATAAACCTGGTCAGTACCTTTAATTCCTTCATAATAAAGCCTCCGTATCAGTTAATTTGCTTAATAAATCCTTTAATAACATCAGTTCTTCTTCACTTAACACACTCATAACCTGAATAATATTTTCCTGATGAATCGGCAACAATTTATTTTTTAAATTCAAACCTTCATCCGTCAGTTTTACAAACCAAACCCTTCTGTCTTCCTTGGAATGCTCTCGATAAACCCAGCCATTATCCGTCATGCGATCTATTATACCCGTCATGTTGCTCGCGTTACAATTTAATTCCCTGGCTAACTCATTAGCCGTTATACCCTCATCCCCGATATGATACAAAGCATGAAATTGCTGCCATGTAATATCATATTCCTCAATTTTCTTTCTTAGTTCAATCTTAAGATATTTTGCCGTATTTCTAAGTAATCTATAAACATCCTTATGTAATGACTCATTCACCTTTATTCCTCCCATATATACTTATCATATAAATAGTTCATATATGAATTATATATTAATTAAATAATTTGTCAATATAAAAAAGGACCAACATTTGTTAGTCCTGATTGAGTTTTTTCCGATTATTTAACCAAATTAGGAACTTAATTACCTCGTTTAATAATAACGGGATTACCGAAAGTCCGATTACATATATCCAATCCAAAGTTTTTAGATTTGTCAGTTTAAAGGCATTTGCCAAAAAAGGTAATGTAATGACAACGAACTGTAAAAAGACCCCGATTAAAATAGCACCGATTAGATAAATATTACTAAATACTCCTATCTGGATAAATGATTTATTGTAATTACGCATTGATAATGAATAAAATAGCTGTGATAGGGCTAAGACCACAAATGACATCGTTCTGGCATAAACTAAAACATTATCGGGAATATTCTTCGTTCCTAAACTATAACCTTGTTCGTGTAAGCCAATGTAAAATGCCGCTAAGGTAAGAATTCCGATTAAGCTTCCGCCGATTATTGCCCTAAACCATGCGCCATGAGCAAAGAAACTTTCCTTAGGATCACGTGGTTTTTGCCTCATTACATCCTTATCACCGGGATCAACACCAAGTGCTATGGCAGGTAATGTATCCGTTATTAGGTTAATCCATAAAATTTGTGTCGGCAGTAAAGGTACCGGCCAAAAGAATAGGATGGACAAAAATACTGTGACAACCTCACCTAGATTACATGATAATAGGAAAATGACCGCCTTTTTAATATTATTATAAATATTTCTGCCTTCCTCAATCGCATGAACAATCGTGGTAAAATTATCATCCGTTAAAATCATGTCGCTGGCACCTTTCGATACATCCGTGCCGGTAATTCCCATAGCCACGCCTATATCGGCATATTTTAAAGATGGAGCATCGTTGACTCCATCCCCCGTCATGGAAACGATATTGCCATGGGATTTAAATGCCTTCACTATTTTAACCTTATGCTCCGGTGATACCCGGGCAAATACACGATAATCATTTATTCTTTGGGTAAATTCCTCATCCGTCAACTTATCTATTTCCGAACCGGTAATACTTTGTTTTAACGATTTAGCGATTCCCAGCTCCTTTGCGATAGCGACAGCTGTGTTTTTATGATCGCCGGTAATCATTATCGGTGTGATTCCAGCCATTTTGGCGATTTTTATAGAATCCTTTACCTCTAGTCTAGGAGGGTCTATCATACCTACTAAACCCACTAGTATTAAACTCTTCTCCATCTCTTCCGGATCTAATATGTCCACTGTATCTTTATAGGCAACGCCTAAAACTCTTAAAGCATCATTTGACATTGACTCAGCTGTCCTTAAAAAATCAGCCTTTATTTCATCGTTAATCTGTTCAATATTACCATTAATTAAAACTTTATCACAAATATTCAATAAATTATCAATTGCTCCCTTAGTATGAACTCGGTATCCTGATTCTTCCTTGTTTTGAGTTGACATTAATTTACGGTCAGAATCAAACGGTTTCTCCGCAACTCGTTTATGTTTTTCGATTAATGTTGCTTTATTTAATTTATATTTTTCACCTAAAACAAGCAGAGCAATTTCCGTAGGGTCTCCCGTACCCTGATTATTTTCATAGGTAGCATCCGTACAAAGAACCAATGATTTTATCAATTCTTTTTCATCATTTTCCGCTCTTAATTCCGTTTCCTTAACCGGGACACTTTTAAGATTTTTATATGTGTAATATTTTACGACCGTCATCTTGTTCTGGGTTAAAGTACCGGTTTTATCGGAACATATAATATTTACCGAACCCAAGGTTTCAACTGCCGGAAGCTTTTTAACAATCGCATTAATCCTGGACATTTTTGTTACCCCTAAGGCCAAGACAATAGCCACAATTGCTGCCAAGCCTTCAGGAATGGCTGCTACGGCTAAACTAATAGCGGTTAAAAACATTTCAAATAAATCCCTTTGTTGGATTAAGGCGATTAAAAAGATAAGGACGCACACACCAATGGCAATAAAACCCAGAACTTTTCCTAGTTCATCCAATCTTCTTTGCAGCGGTGTCATTTCCTCATTACCATCATCGAGTATTTTGGCTATTTTTCCGATTTCGGTCTCCATAGCGGTAGCAACAACCACGGCTTCACCTCTGCCAAATGTCGCCAAGGTTGACATAAACGCCATATTAATTCTATCGCCCACAGGAGTCTTAATGTCTTCCATTACAGTATTTGCTTTTTTATCAACCGGTACGGATTCACCGGTTAAAGCTGATTCTTCAATTTGCAGATTGGCCGAATTAACTAACCGTAAATCAGCGGGAATATATCGACCGGCATCGATAATGACAATATCCCCCGGTACAAGATGTTCCGAATTAATTTCTATTACTTCTCCGTCACGCTTAACTAATGACTTCGGTGTTGTCATTTTTTGTAATGCCTCAATCGCCTTTTCTGCTTTATGCTCCTGAACAACGCCTATAACCGCATTGAGGATAACTACTAGCAATATTATTACGGCGTCTACATATTCACTGATAAAAACCGTAATTACGGCAGCACCTAATAAAACATAGATTAACATATCCTGTAATTGGGATAAAAACAAGGATAATAAACTTTTTTTAGGTTTTTCTTTCAGTTTGTTTTCACCGTATTGTTCAAGTCTCTTGCTAGCCTCTGCAGAAGAAAGACCAGTTTCTGAATTTACATTTAGCTCTTTTAAAGTTTCCTCGATTGATTTTGTATACCACATACAGTACTTTTCCTCCTTTAAATTAACAAAAAAAAGACCCACAAAATAGATGGTTCCCCCACTATTTTGAAGGTCTTGTCTCCAAGCATTTACTTGTTAATTAACCGAGTGGTAACACTGTGTTGACGATTAATTTATATAAGAAACTACTCCCCTTCTAATGTATATTATATGTGATTTTTTATACAAATACAAGAATATTATTTATTTTTCCTACTAATTCACTAAAACGAAAAACATCTATTATTATGCTTTTTTATTCTCTACATCTAATCAGATTAAATAAATAGAGTATATGAAATACGCCTAATTCGGCTATTACTAAGAAAAG
The DNA here is from genome assembly GCA_041687555.1 of Haloplasmataceae bacterium. Classification (GTDB taxonomy): domain Bacteria; phylum Bacillota_I; class Bacilli_A; order Haloplasmatales; family Haloplasmataceae; genus JAWLBU01. The sequence continues at coordinate 33,623 of JAWLBU010000004.1, forward strand.
GAGATAATAAGGCCAGTCTCCCATGTAATCAAGTGGTGTATGAATTTTTGGTTTTTCTTTTAATATCATGTAATTAACATCAAGGGCAAAATCAGTTATCATCACAAATACGGCATATAAAAACAAATAAAAGTATGATCTCCACATAGCTTTATAAGTTAATCGATACTCATAAATAATAAGCATAAAAACAGGACTATAAAATAATAAACCATGGTCAAGGAAAAAGAGATAAAAACGTATGTGATTATACCCATATTCCATTTCCGGTACAATTGTAGCTTGAATACCCGCAGCAAGTGACCAAAAGTAGAATATGTCAAACAGCTTTTTATTATTGATAGTTAAAGTAATACCCAGTAAAATCGTCGAAATACTGCTTAGATGAAGGGGTATCATATTATCAAAACCATCTAATTCGTTATATATTAACCAAATATCATTTAAGAGATGAAGTAACACCAATGTTATCCCTAAAAAGTTTCTGATACAGTTTTTATACTTCTTAATTAGATTTTTAAATAATATTGTGACTGTTATTAAAAAAGCGATTATCAATAATACAATAATGTGTTCAACACCCATAAAATGAAAATAATTACCATTATATGGCACGGGTCCCACAAATTTCATATATCCTCACCAACACCATTATAACAAATCCCCATAAATTAAAAAAGCTGCTTAATGCAGCTTAAATTATTGTTGCTGATACATGTTTTGATTTGTTCCGTCCACTGTACTTTGATATTTTTGCGCAAATTCATTTACACGGAATTGGTTTTCTGATATTATTTGATACATTGCTCCTATTTTTGTGATCATTTCCGGATTTGCTGATTCTAACGGATAATAACCTTTTTTCACCATGTATTGCCAGACATCATAGGCATGAGCGCTACTCATTAAAAAGGCTGTCTCTAAAAAAGCTCTTAATTCCGGATTCGCCATTTCCATTGCAGCCCAAGCGTATTCCCTTCCGGACCGTTTTAAAGTCAATAAATAAGCCGTAGCCATCTCACGGTCGTTCATGTCCTTTATAGTTGTACGTGGTACGACACTTGGATATTGTTCATAAATAGCTTGGGTATAGTCGGAAAGATTTCCCTCAATCTGAAAACGAGGTAAGGATGTCTTTGCTCCTTGAACTTGATTGAGATACTCAACCTTCATATTATAATCACGGACATGGTAAGGAAAATGTTTTTCTAAAATCGCCTTAAATTCCTGGTCCTTGACATGATCAAGCATGTAAGCCATATTCGTGATACTGTTGACACAGCCCAATGTCAATTCATTTAGATCATGTAATTCATGCGCAGCTAGTTGCATATATTAATCCTCCTTAATACTATTTCAGAATTAATATAAGCAAATATAAAAAATATATTCGTCAGAATAGCCAATTACTCACCAATAATTTTAACTAATACTCTTTTCCGTCGTTTTCCATCAAATTCACCGTAAAAGATTTGCTCCCAAGGACCAAAATCTAATTTACCATCAGTAATCGCGACCACTACCTCACGTCCCATAATCGTTCTCTTTATATGACTATCGGCATTATCCTCATAACCATTATGATAATATTGATCATATGGCTTTTCCGGAGCAAGCTTTTCGAGAAAGTTTTCAAAGTCCTGATGTAAGCCCGATTCATCATCGTTAATAAAAACACTTGCGGTTATATGCATCGCATTGCATAATAAAAGTCCTTCTTTAATCCCGCTTTCTCGTAAACAATCCTCTACTTCCCTAGTGATATTAATAAAGGCCCGTCTGGTTTCTGTTTTGAACCATAATTCTTTTCTATAGGATTTCATATAAATCACCTCTATAAGAAATTTTATCAATAAGCATTCGGATTTTCAACGAACTTTTAAACTATAATTTAAAAAGTTCTAATCTAGTTAGAACCTTCCAATAACTTTATCCGATAAAGATAATATTTTTCCTCTCTTAACATATGATTAGGAATTAACGGACTAAATGTCCCAGTCGCATATATTACACAATTTTTTCTTAACTTTTCAATCATATCTAAGAACTTGACGAATTCCTCCAATGTCTTTTCGACTTCCCTATTAAATTGTAACATACTGCCGTTTTCTAGACCTGTTTTTTCAAAAATCAAAAACAATTCAAAGGCTTTTTTAAAGAGTTTATCAAATCTCTCCATAAAGACAAGCGCTTCATCTATATAACAAAGTTCAATTCCATCTAACTGTGAAACAATAAATTTGGTATGACCCGAAGCATCTGGTAACCAAATTTTATGTAAACGCAGCATTTCTAATGTATGATTAAACCTAACGGTTCCATCGGCATATGATAAAACCTGATAGTACTCCAATGCTTCATTTATCATATGATTTAAAAATGATGGTGACATTGCTAATTCAATTTCACAATTCATTAATTTTGTTAACATCATCTTCTTAAATTGGATAAACTGATTTAACGAATTTTTATTATTGTTAATTATATTGTTCATCTCTATCGGATTTGTTTTTATTTCCCGATAGTAATTTTCAAATAAATTCATAAAATATTTTGCCGTTTTAATTGTTTCTGTTTCCTTTGGAGATAAACTGGTAAATTGAAACAATGCATGATCACGCATAATTAATGACCAGAACTCGATTTCTTTGCGTATATCTAACATTTTGACCTCCTAGCAACTATATCAATACAATATATGATAAAATGGATTGATTAATTCAATATAATATAAAACGACAAAAGCTACATAATAAATTTAGATTAATCTTAACGAAAGGAACATCAATCAAATGAACAAAATTAAATTTGATGAGCTAAATATCTCAAATGAGATAAAAAAAGCCGTAGCGGATATGGGTTTTGAGGAAGCATCACCCATTCAAGAGCAGGCCATACCACACCTCTTGGAAGGTAAGGATATAATCGGACAATCACAAACCGGAACCGGAAAAACAGCCGCATTTGGCATTCCCATTCTAGATAAAATTGATATTTCCCGTACTGATTTACAGGCTGTGATACTGGTTCCGACAAGAGAACTGGCTATACAGGTAGCGGATGAATTCAAAAAGTTGGCAAAATATAAAAAGAATCTCGATATTCTCCCTATATATGGCGGTCAACCGATAGATAGACAAATACGCGTCTTAAAAAGAGGAGTGCAAATCATTATCGGTACTCCGGGCAGAGTAATTGACCATCTAAATCGCAAAACGCTTAATATGGATAAAGTCAAAATAGTTGTTCTGGACGAAGCAGACGAAATGCTTGATATGGGGTTCAGGGAGGATATTGAATTCATCCTTCATCAGGTACCAACTAAGCGGCAAACGGTTTTATTTTCGGCTACTATGTCGGACATTATCCTTGACTTGACGCGAAAATATTTGCATAATCCCGTCTTTGTAAAGGTTGTGCATAAAACATTAACCGTCCCAAGTATTGAACAGATTTATTTTGAAGTGAAAGAAAAAAATAAGCCGGAAGTATTAAGCCGTTTAATTGATATTCATAATCCTAAATTATCTTTAGTGTTTTGTAATACCAAAAAAGGTGTCGATGATTTAGTAGATACTTTACAGACCATGGGGTATCTTGCCGACGGTTTACATGGTGATTTAAAACAAGCCCAGCGTGATAGAGTAATGAGTAAATTCAGAAATGGTACCATCGATATTTTAGTTGCGACGGATGTGGCAGCCAGGGGCATTGATGTCGATGATGTGGAAATAGTATTTAACTATGATACACCCCATGACGAAGAATATTATGTCCACCGGATCGGACGTACGGGTCGGGCCGGTAGAACGGGTAAAGCCTTTACCTTTGTAACCGGTAAGGATATTTATAAAATTAAGGATATCCAAAAATACATCAATACGAAGATAAAATTACAGCCGGCTCCGACGATAAATGACGTAAAAGAAATCAGAATTAATTCATTTCTTAATAAGGTTAAGGATACAATTGAAAATGGTCATTTAAATGAATATCTTCATTACGTGGAAACTTTTATTGAAAGTGACTACACTTCCTTAGATGTAGCTGCGGCACTAATAAAAATGGCACTTGAGGAAAAAGAGCGGGTCGATGAGGAAGAAATCGAAGATTTTGGTGATACAGGTGCTTCTCCGGGAATGGTCAGATTGTTTATAAATATCGGCAGAAAAAATAAAATCAGTCCAAAGGATATTGTAGGAAATATTGCGAGTTATACCGGTTTAGCGGGCAATTTAATCGGTACCATCGATATTTATGATCGTTTTACATTTGTTGAAGTACCAAAAGAATATGCCAAAGAAGTATTGATGATCATGAACGATAATTTGATTAAAGGTAAAAAGATAATCATCGAACCGGCAAATAAAAAATAAAGGATTTCTTTAAAATGGAAATCCTTTTTTTAGTCAAAGATCATAAATAGAACAGGCAATAAACCAAAAAGCAAATTAATAATAAAGTGACCGATGATTAACGGAAAAATCCTCTGTTGTTTATAATATATAAAACCACTTATAATCCCCCAATTCAAAAAAGCGATAAAATAAACAAGTGCTCCGAGAATAGTAGTTGCAAGCAAAATATGTTGCAGGGCAAAACCGATGGAAGGAATCAAGATTGCCGTAAATGTTCCTTTTTTCATTAACCTGTTTTGCGCATAACTCTTATACATTAATTCTTCCAAAGGCGCATTTAAGAAAGGAAATATTAAAGATGTAACAGCACTGAACCATAATAACCAATTAGGTCGGAAGTATTGTAAGATATCGGACTCGGGTAAAAATACACTGGTAAAATGATCAATAAAATCAATACCGTAAATAATAAAGAGTACAAAAAATATTGAAAGCACAAATGGTATATATAAAATGAAAAGCCACAAGAAACCATATAATATATCTGTTTTCTTAAATCTGTCATTTAATAAAGCACTAATTGAAGTGCCTTCCTGTTTTAATAATTTTGTCAAAATTATTATGCTAATAATGTTAACAATCGTATAATAAACCGTGGATAATTCCGGTAAAAACGGAAAATGGTATGCCAAACCCAGTATTTCATATATTAAAAAGATTAATAACATGATAAATACTAATAAGGGAAAACGAACAAATGAGATGAACCAGGCTTTTTTCATAAAATCATTCCTTTAAGATACAATAATTTGTCTATGTGCATATTTATTAATCATTTCGGTCAATTGTTTAAAGTCAATAGGTTTACCAAGATAATCATCCATACCGACCGCCAGACACTTTTCTATATCACCTTTCATCGCACAGGCGGTCATCGCAATAATAATAGGATGATGGCCATTCTCAAGACTGCGAATTTTTTGTGTGGCCTCATAGCCGTCCATAACGGGCATCAGGCAATCCATAAACACGATATCATATTTAGCCTTACTACAGGCTTCAACCGCTTCCCTGCCATTAACAACGATATCACAATGAATCTTATTCATTTCAAAAAACATGGTAAGAAAACTTCTGTTAATCTCGTTATCCTCTACCAGTAATACTTTTAAGTAATTACCCTGCTCAATTTCGATTTTTTCATCATTATTTTTACTAATAATTATATTATTCTTTTTAACTTCCTTTAAGATGACATTGAACGTAAATGTCGAACCTTTATTTTCCTGACTCTCAACCGCTATTTTTCCACCCATCAACTCAACAATCGATTTACATATCGTTAATCCTAAACCGGTCCCACCATATTTCCTTGTTGAAGACGCATCCGCCTGGCTAAAGGGGGTAAATATACTATTCAGGGTTTCCTGATTCATACCAATGCCACTGTCTTTTACGGTAAATTGGATGTTATAATTATTGGCTGTTTTAATTTCTAATCCTACGGTTAATTCGACAAAACCTTGATTGGTAAATTTTATCGCATTACTTAACAGATTAATGATAACCTGTTTTAACCTGGTAGGATCACCGCTGACAAATTTCGGCACATCATCATTGATGTTTAAAGACAAACTAAGCCCCTTATTTTTTGCCAATTCCGTAAAGGGTACAAAGGTCTCTTTTAATATATCATATAAATTAAAGGTAATATTTTCAAAGACGAGCTTACCGGCCTCTATTTTGGAAACATCCAAGATATCATTTATTACAGTTAGTAAAGTCTCGGTTGACACCTTTATATAATTAATATATTTCATTTGTTCCTTATCAACTTTGGTATTCTCCAACAGATATAAAAATCCTTGTATACCGTTAATTGGTGTTCTTATTTCATGGCTCATATTCGCGAGGAAATTACTTTTAGCCATACTTGCCTTTTCTGCTTCTTTTTTTGCGGTCAATAATTCCTGTTCGGTTTTTTTCCTTTTGGAAATATCCATGAAAGAAATCATTATCCCAATTTGTTCCTCTTCTTCTGAATAAATTTTATTTACCGTCACATGACAATCAAGTAAACTGCCATCTTTTTTATAAAGAAGAGTTTCTCCATGCCAATGATTAATTGATTCGATAGAATCTAAAATTTCCTTCCCTTTTTTCGGATTATCAAGAAATACGCGGATGTCTTTTCCGATTACTTCTTCATAATTATCATACCCAAGAAGTCTAATAAATGATGAGTTTACATAATTAAGTTTAACGTCTAAATCCATTAATCCAATCGCATTGTACGCTGATGCTATGGCCGTATCTTTGACAATTAATTCCTTATTAATAGCCGCCAGCTTATCGGCATACTTAGCCAAATCATCAAATAATATTTTATACGGTCTTCTAAGTGTATAATATATTAAAGCATAGTAAATAAAAGTACGTGAAATCAGCATAAAAATATGGCCATATAAAAGAACTACACTTTCGTGAATATCATACAGGGTAAAGCAAACCTCGGAAATAACCATTACGATTATCGATAATAGTATGGTATTGCGAAGAATATTTTCCATACGGTCACGTTTTTTTATCAAAAGATAAATTGAAAACAAATAATTAAAACAGATAATATATTCACTGATGATTTTAAATTTCGTCAATCCGACACCATCTATATAACAATCCGGAAAGTAGCCGTACAGGACACTGAATATCGTAAGTCCGCTTAAGATAATAATGATATTTAACCATAAACTATCCTTAATATTACTCGTTCTCTTTAAATATATAAAAGCTACTGCCGTTGTAATACTTTCAATATAACGCTTTATAATGCAAAACTGTGTGGTTATATTAGCTCCTATATTGGGAAATATCCCCATCCCTCGATAGGTCAGAGTGTGACAGACAGTTAATATTCCGACAAAAAGATATCCTAAAGCTAGTATACTCATAAAGGTATTTTTAGCATAATGACGGGTATTCCAGCCGATATTAAAAATGGTTATCGCAACAATTGTACCGTACAGTTCAATTAAATAATGAGTTAATAAAAAAGAAAACGTCCCTAAATAATATAATAAAAATAAAGTAAATACTGCTAAAAAAATGAGAAATAATATTCTACTATATTTTAGTGTATCTATCATTTATATCCCTCAAACAATTTCTAAAGAGTCTATTTACATTATAGCAAATTCACTTACATCTTTCGATATTATTTCACAATATTTTTAAAGATAATATAAGTTTTCCACAATCAAGGATCATCAATAAACCTAATCATTACTGACAAAATAAAAAATAAGCGTAAAGTTATCCACACTTATTTCCTCATTGGACTAAGACTCACAAGATAATTTTTAATAGCTTCCTTATAGATTAATGCGCCCTGTAAATTTAGATGCACTCCATCGATTGTCAGCTGTAATCGTCGTTTATTGCTTAACCTCATCGCTCCTTTTACCGTAATTGATTTTAATAAGTCAAAAAAATATGAATTTAAGCATTTTCCTAAGAAGTATTTATTATCAGTGTTTTTCAATATCTCATCAAAGTATTTATCAACCTCGGTTACCAGGCAATTTTTATTTAAAGCCACTTTTCTAATAATCCTGTTAATTACCTCTCTTTTGGAATTAGTCGTGGCATTTAAATCCTCACTTATACAACTAATGGTTGATAAAATGATCTTACTATTACATATCATTCTTACATCATCAATTAATTTCGCATATACATCATAAAATTCATCAGTTTCCGTCGGTATACTTCCTCTTTTTATTAAATATCCTGCCACGATTTTTTTACATAAATCCAGATGTTTCATTTCCGGAATGATGATATCATTATGACCGGCTGATATCACAATAATATCATAATCGTTTTTTTTAATTTCTTTTAATAATCGGTTACCGATACCAACAAGAGTATCCCCTCCCAACCCCCAATTTATAAACTGATAATTTTTTAAATCCTTATCATTATCCAATAATCTTATAAAATTAACTCCTGCCAAACCTCTGGTTATACTATCACCGACAATTAGAACCCTTGTTTTTCTCATTAATAACATCCTCCCGGTCTCTAATTTAATAATATATTAATTATCTTTAACTTACAAGTGTTTATAATAAGTGATCGATAATATGGGCGACAAATCGCATGATTTCAAGCTTTGCCTTTTTCGTTTTTGATAACTCTAAGGCCTTGACATCATTTTTATCTTCATAATCATATAAGTCGTTTGTGAGTAAACTGTACCGTATTTTTTTATCATAATATTCTCGAAGTAATGTCGCATATTCCTTACTATCAATTACAAGCATTGTTTCCGTACTTAAAAAGGTACTGCGGGGATCCATATTGTATGAACCGACAATGCTTATTTGCTCATCTATAATGTATGATTTACTGTGTAATGAACCTAATCCATGATATTCATAAATATTAATATTATCCATTTTCAATAAATGAGGTTTATATCTTAGATACCCGGAAAAAGCAAAGATATTCGGAGTTGAGCCCGCAGAGTTTGTAAGAACATTAATTTTCAGGTTTTTGATATTATTGTTCAGCTTATTAGTGATTTCTTTAGTCGGAATAATATACGGACTATTAATAAAGACTGATTTTTCGGCATTATTAATAAAATTGGCGATTTCACACCAAACAGTCGGTTCTTTATTGAATCTTTCAAAAGGATTTGCTAACAAAGTAATCCTTTTGGCCGGAACCGATTTTTCAACCCAATCAATTTTATTATTAAACCATTCCGGATGTTCCTTCATGTAACCATTTAGCTTTATTAATAACTCCTCAGCTATTTTATTATTCACATTAACTTCTTTTTTCTTTACAGTATAATCATGATTCCATAAAGACGCAAAATAATCGGCGATTTGGCCTACACCGCTTGCCTTAAAATCATTATCATCATTATTTTTATATGTAATGACAGTATCCAGATCATATACAAAATTATCAACCTGTTCGTTAAAATAACGATCACCGATGTTTCTTCCGGAAATAAGCGCCTGCCTGTTATCGATTATTAAAATTTTGTCATGAAGTAAATTATTTACCGTCCAAGGTTGCATAACCTGAAAAGGTTCATACAATCTGATCTCAATATTTGGATTCTTATTGATTGCATCAAAGTAATCATCAGTTAATCCCGACACCTTATTATATTTACCGTCAATAATGATTCTTACCTTTACACCCCTATTTGCCGCCATTATTAATTCACCGAGAAATATCTCTCCGGTTTTATCCGTATTAATATAAAATTGTGACACGTCAATTGTTTCCTTCGCATTTTCAATTAAATTTATCCTAGCCTTTAAACCTTCGGTATTATCGTCAATTAGCGTTATATAATCCACACCTTCCCCATCACCATAATAATGATCTCTGTTAAAATTAGCGCACGCTTTATCTTCATTTGGATAAAAGTTTGTCAAAACGGCAACCGTAATTAAGAAATAAACTAAATAAACAAGTATAAATATTAAGATTACTTTTAAAAACATTTTCACAATTCTACCTCATAAGTTACTTTTTTATTCTTATTTTAAGAAAAAATTGGGGATTTATCCAAATTTGTTGAAAGAGGTCATAAAACACTATTTTTATAAATTAAATTTTGTTATAATATATATAGATAAAAGACGAGGAGGAGAAAAATATGAATGTAGATAAGGTTAAAGAATTGGAAGACAAACTTGAAGTGTTGGATTTTAAAATTGAATTATTACTCAGGCACACAAAAACTGATATAAACTTGACCTTGGAAAGTTGTAAAACGATGGATGACTTTGCTTATGTGGTAGGGTTAAAAAGAGATGAATTTGATAAAATTAATGATCTGTTGACTTCGCAAATCAAATTTTACAAATCATTTAAAGGTACATCTAACAATTCATATATAAGTCCTAGACAATATACTAAAATTGATGACGATATTAATGTCTTTATGGCTTTCAGCAAGGAAGAATTTGAAGAAAATATCGGGAAATGTTCTCCTAAATTAAGTGGTAACAGTCAATTATGTGAAAAAATAGCGAAAATAAACGGTATTCACGAACTTTACTATGATAAATTAGCCATTGATATCAGAAAAGAAAAAAATGAAAGATTAGATAAAGAAACTAAATTGTTAAATAATTATAAGGACAATAAAGAAGTAATCGATAACTTATTTAATGAGCTTACTTCATTTAAGAAAGAACTTATCAATAATCTAAATCATGTAAATTCCATCATCGGTTTCTTTAATGAAAATGAATTAATCAGAATCAGTATATTTTATAATGGTGAACTATGGGATAAGAGTGAGGATGACAAAAGGGTTGTCATTAATGAAAACAGTTATATACACAATGTCTGTAAATTAGAAAATAATCCAATTTTAGATAAATTTACTGAAATTATTAAAGATAAAAAGCTTGAATATCATGATTTATTTGTTTACCTATTGAAGAGCGGTCCGACATCTTCGAGTAAAATTGAAGCATTACAGACTTTTTATAAATCACTTAAGAAATATAACGAAAACGAATATATCGAAAAAACTGACATGATTGATTTATTCAATCATTTCAATGCCAATATCGCAATCGTTGACGAAATCCTAAATACTTATCATGATTATATTAAAACTGTAAAATAAAAACCACTAAAAAGTGGTTTTTTTATTATATTATACAATTTTTACATTAACAGCCTGTGGTCCCCTTTGTCCGTTTTCAATATCAAACTCCACCCTTTGACCATCCTCAAGTACTTTATACCCATCTTTTTTTATCGCTGAAAAATGAACGAATAAATCTTCACCATTATCTCTTGTGATAAAACCATAACCTTTTTCAGGATTGAACCATTTTACCGTACCTTGCATCAATACTTCACCTCCTTTGTTATTTCAGTAATATTATGACAAATTCAAGAAACTATTATACTTAAAAAAAATTACCACTAAATAAATAGTGGTAATTTGTTATTTGATTAACGATTTCTGATTGCATCAATTGGTTTCTTATGGGAAATACGATATACCGGGAAGAAACTTGCGATAAATGCTACGCCGACACTTACGACTAGCATTAGTACTACTTGACGTAAGCCAAAGTTTAATATGGTGATTAATAATCCATATTCACTGCGTAGGAAACTATTAATTATAATAACTCCGATTAATGATCCAGCAAATGCCAAAATAAAATTAATTAAGGCAATTAACAGACTTTCATTAAAGAAGATTCCAAACACATCCGTACTTCTGGCTCCTAAAGCTCTTAGAATACCAATTTCTCGTTTTTTATAAGAAATACTTGTTGTAATGAAATTTAACAATAACAATGAAGCAAACACGGCAAAACCTATACCGATGTATAGGAAGACTTTTGAGGTTTGTTCGACAAATTCATTAACCTGATTAAGCAAAAATGTAACCTCGTTTTCCATTTTAAAGCCTTTCTCACTACTTCCGTTATTATAGCTAAATGTAACTAATTTTCTAATTTCATCCTTATCGGTCGGCATGGCTCCTATTGCTGCTTTATAGACTCCCGGATTTAACTCGGCAAGTTCAGTATAAAAATTATCATCAATAATCAGATAACTAATCTGATAAAACCAGTCATATTCCGCCTTATACATTGATGAGCCAGGTAGATAAAAGCCAACGATCGAAATATCTTTAAAATTATCTTTCCCATAGAAAGGTAAGTAATAATTTAATGAAGCGGATTCCGGACTTTCCGGTAAGAATCCATATCGTCTAATGACATCAGCCTTGATTTCCATATCAAAATCGATTCCGCTTTTATCACCGTATTTATTTAAATAATATCCCGGATTATAATAATAAAGATAGTTATAATATTCAAAGATTTTATCCTCTTCAGATAACTCCTCATCTTCTCTTCCTTTAGGAGTAAATCCGTTGGCATAAGCCTCCTGATAATTTTCTTCAGCATATTTTTGAATTTTTTCATCAAACTTATAACTGATATACATATCTAAATTATAGCCCTCTACAGGCATATCCTCAGGTAAAACAGGTATTTCATATAAATTATCCGGCAGTAGTCTTTCGATATTGATTAACACCTCATTAGGTGCTAAAGTTGTTTTAGACTCATCAATCATTATTATTTTGTCAGCATCTAGGTCACTTAATCTGGCAACAGCTCTATAATAATTATTATCGATATATAGATATGCACCAATAGATTCTAGATCAATTCCTTTTGTCGTATTATTCTGGATTTCATTTTCGATAAAACCGGATTTTACATATACGAGTGCATGATAACCGTAATCCATTACAGTCATTAATTCACGATATAATAAATAATAACCAATGGATTCTTCGCCCGTTGCTTTTAACGGAGCATATCTTTCCTCATTAAATTTTGTATCGATAATTGCGGTTATCACATAGATTTTGCTGTTTATCATTAATTCCTTTCCGATAATGACTTCTTCAGATGTAATATTTTCTGGATTTAACTCGGTTTTACCGTCAGGACTTCTGTAACCGGCGGTTTTAAAATGATCATATATGTATTTGGTAATACCAATTTCATTAAATTCATCAGGCAATTCACCTTTAATTGTAAAACCTAACCTTGTTAATTCTTCTTGGGAAAATTCCGCAAACCCGGATACCCCTTGAACATAATATCCTGACCATGTATTACCAAATTCACTAGGTTTAGTAAAACTATTATCCAAACTTATTAAACCATCGCCATAATAGGAGTATTTGTTATTAAAAATCGGTTTAAATTCATAACCTAATTCATCATTCAAAGCTTTGATATCATCTTCCGACATATTAACTCTGCTATAATATGACTGATCACAGTAGTTACATCTGGTAAATGTGATGTTTTTTATATTACTTTGTGTAATTGATTGTACAGTCGCATTTATTTTTTCATATGAACCCATTGTATCAGCTAATCCAAATAAGGCAAATGCGATAAAGGATAAAAATATTGTGAAAAACAACCTGACAGGTTTAACTTTTAAACCGCTGGCTCCAATTTTTAATGAATCTTTAAATGGCAATTTCGATCTGATTAATTTAAATTTATTGTCATAAGTAATTTTTTCCAACTTTTTGGTATCAGTTGGCCTGAATGATTCCCTGTTTCCTTCATCATCAATTCGTGCAAATCGCTTAATCTGATTATTCGTTTTTCCATCTACGGATATAATGACATCATCCATGGAATTAGCCAAATAGCGATTTATGAGGTTTAAGTCTTCCACAGATAATTTATATCCTTTTTTGATATAAATGATATTATCATCTACGACACTGATACCTTCATTGGCTTCAGCCGATACTGCCGTATATTTTTCAATATCACTAATTATTTTTCCATCAGCTAACTCGATTACTCTATCTCCGTATAATTCCGCAAATTCTCTATCGTGTGAAACAACAATTACTAATTTCGTTTTTGATAGTTTCTTCAAGGTGTCAAATACCTGAATTCCTGTCTTACTGTCCAATGCTCCGGTAGGTTCATCAGCCATAATAATTTCCGGATTTTTAACAAGCGCACGGGCAATTGCCACCCTCTGCATTTGTCCGCCCGATAATTCATTCGGTTTTCTTGAACCATAACCTACCAAATCAACCTCACTCATTATCTTGTTTATTTCAGCATCCGTTGCTTTTCTGGCTTGTAATTCAATAGCTAATGCGATATTTGCCCCGACGGTAAATTCATCAAGAATATTATACTCTTGGAAGATAAAACCCAAGTATGTATTACGATAAGAGTCAAAATCGCTTTGTGAGAAATCCTTGGATGACTTACCCTTTATGATGATTTCACCACTATCACATCGGTCCAACCCGCCTAATACGTTTAAAAGGGTCGATTTACCACTACCTGATTTACCTAAAATAAAAACCATACCCTTATCGTGAAATTTTAAACTTATATTATCCAATGCTTTGACAGGTACGCCTTTTTTTGGTTTGTAGGTCTTAGAAACATTTCTTATTTCTAACATTTTGTATCCCTCTTTTCATTTTCGATTTACATTACATGCTTTACCTTTAATTATAATAATCTATATTAATAAAGGCAATAGATTTCAACATTATACGCCTATACGAAAAACTGGTTAAAAAATAACCGTTTGTATTATTTATTGTGGTAAAAATCCTTAAAAATAATATATAAATTTTTGTTAAAAAAACCGATATTGAAGATTACAATATCGGTAAAATTTTTATTATAAACTGACATTTTTATATTTTTCAAAATTAAGCGTAAACTCTTTAGCTAATTCGCTGGCTTTTTGATAATATAAAGACTTGTTTTCCCAAGTATTAACCGGATTTAAAATATTACTCGGCACACCAGGGCATGTTTCAGGCATATTTAAATGGAACACAGGATGCATCGAATATCTAACATTATCCAAATCACCGTTAATAGCTGCCCTAACCATCTTTCTTGTATATTCTAATTTTATTCTGCTGCCAACACCATAAGCTCCTCCGGTCCAGCCGGTGTTTACCAGAAAGACATTGACATTGTGTTTTTCAATCTTTTCTCCAAGTAATTTAGCATATACCTCGGGTTTTAAAATCATAAACGGGCCTCCAAAACAAGTCGAAAAGGTGGCGACGGGATCAACTATACCTCTTTCGGTTCCTGCTAATTTACTCGTATAACCCGATAAAAAGTAATACATAGCTTCTTTTTTTGATAATTTAGCTATTGGTGGAAGAATACCCGTAGCATCAGCCGTAAGGAAAATAATCGTTTTCGGTATTTTTCCAATGCCTTCCATAACGACATCATCAAAATTTTCTAGAGGAATGGCAGCCCGAGTATTTTCTGTATAACGGTCATCATTATAATCAAGAGCCTTTGTGTCTTTATTTATAACCACATTTTCTAACAAGACTCCCGATTTAATTGAATTCCAAATTTGCGGTTCCCGACTTTTTGACAGATTAATGCATTTAGCATAACATCCGCCTTCAAAATTAAAGATACCGGAATCGGACCAGCCATGCTCATCATCACCAATTAATTTTCGATCATCATCGGCGGCCAAAGTTGTTTTCCCCGTTCCCGATAATCCAAAAAATAAGGTGACTTCCCCATTTTCGCCGACATTAGCCGAACAATGCATCGGTAGCACATTTTTCAACGGTAAAAAATAATTCATGACGGTGAATAACGATTTTTTAATTTCACCAGAATATTTCGTACCACCAATTAAAATAATCCTTTCATCTAAATTCAGGATAATAAATGTCTCGGATTTTGTACCATGAACCTGTGGATTAGCTTTAAAATCAGGCACGGCAATAACCGTAAACTCCGGTTTGAAATGATTAATTTCATTTTCCTTCGGTTTTATTAAAGTGATTTGCGAAAACATATTTTGATAAGCATACTCATTTATCACTCTTACTGGCATCCGGTATTCTTTGTCCGCGCCAATAAATCCATCGAAAACATATAATTCCTTATTTTTTATATACTCTAATATTTCTTGATAGATTTTCTTAAAATGCATGGATGAAATAGGTTGATTTATCTCATTCCAATCCACATAATCGTGGATTAGAGGGCTATCTACAATAAAACGGTCTTTAGGTGATCTACCCGTATAAGGTACGGTATTCACTACTAAAGCACCATTATCGGCTACAATCGCTCCTTCTTTATTAATCGCGATTTCACTCAACTCTTGAATTGATAAATTATAATGAATATGAGCGTTTGTTAATAAATCCATTTAACTACCCCCTGTGAATTATATTTTATAATATGAAAAGTGTTTATGTTTGTTCATTATTTATTGCTCTTGTTTCAGCAATTCAACAAAGACTTTAACTATTTCAGGGTCAAACTGCGTTCCCGCATTTTTTTCCAATTCTTTAATCGATTGGGCAATAAATATCATAACCTTTTTTATTAATCATCGTATCATAGCTTTCCGCTATGGATATAATTCTAGCAATAAGTGGAATATCATTGCCTTTTAATCCTTTGGGATAACCTCTTCCATCCCATCTTTCATGGTGTCTTAAAGCATATTTTGCTAGTTCCATTGTTTCCTCAGAAGAGTTTAAAATGCGATATCCTACAATCGGATGCTGCCTTATTATTTGCATTTCATGGTCTGTCGGACTGTCAATATAATTTAATAATCTTTCTTCCAAAATAATTTTACCTATATCATGAAAATAACCTGCATCTTTTAGTCTTCTGATAGTTGAATCGGATAACTTCAGTGCCTTACCGATTTTTTCACAAATGATACTGACATTAATCGAATGCTCTTTTTCAGACGGACTATTTTGGTGTAATGTGTTGATAATTGCATGGATTGTACCGTTGTCTATTGTTTGGCGATCTAAAATCTTATTATCATACATCATTTTTTCGGCATTTTTAATTACGTTAAATATATCTTCGTCACTTAAATTTTTTGTGTCATAACCCATTGAAATACTACCGTTAATCGCTTTTATATTTTCTTCGGCAAATTCTTCCTTAATGGTTTTCGCTATCTCCTCAGCCTCTTTCTTAGAAGTTTTAGGTAAGATGATGATATATTCGTCACCGCCCCAACGCGCCACGACATCCTCTTCTCTGCAACACTTTCTAAGGACCTTAGAGGCTCTTTGCAATAGCAGATCACCTGTTGAATGTCCAAATATATCATTGGTAAGTTTTAAGCCGTTAACATCACCCATAATAATCGAAATCGGCAGATTGGTTATATTATCCATACTCACTAGTTCTTCCTCAAAATAACGTCGGTTGTATAAACCGGTTAATGAATCATGATAGCTTAAAAATAATATATCATTTTCCACTCTTTTACGCTCGGTTATATCCATGAAAGTAATTACCGCACCGACGATTATACCATCCTTATACTGAGGATAGGAGAAGTATTCGACATCAAAGCTTGTCCCATCCTTACGCCAATAAACCTCATCCTCAACATGCACTCCTTCTCCTTTGTGAAATGTCGACATTACCCGACATTCATCTATCTTATAAGGTGATCCATCCTTACGGGAATGATGTATCAATAAATGCATATTTTTACCGAGTAATTCATCAGCATTATTATATCCGAGGATTTGTAAACAACTGTTGTTACAGAATGTACAATTACCATTTCTATCAATACCATAGATACCTTCATAGGTTGAATCAAGCAGAAGCTGAAGTTTTTCCCTATTTTCTTTCAAAGCTTTATAAGCATTTTCTTTTTCTTTAACATTCCATATTCCATTCATTAATACCGTTATCTGATAGATGTCATTATCATCATAATTTGTTTCTTTACCTTTTAATCCTACTATAATGACTAATTCTTCATCAATCTTAACCGGTACAACTAGCAAGTTAGCTGTAATAATTGCTTTTTTAGTAACTACAACTTCCTTAAGAATGTTTTTATCTATTTCACTATCATCCGTACTAGCTTTAAGTACATAATCGAGGATTTCTTTATCATAAATATACAGATAACCAGAATTACTGTCCGTAAGTTTAATTACTTCACTTATGACATATTTATACGGAATTTCAGCCGTATGATAATTATTACTTAAAACATCCACTAATAATGAATTTCTGATTAGGTTTTTTTCAATAGTCAATTTATTATGATAATCCTCTGTTATATCAGTAACATACGCTCCAACACCATATAAGCCGTTTGGTAATTTAACCGGGAATTTGGTTGTTTTATACACCCTTTTATCCCATCTTACTTCATCTATGATAGTCGTCCGTTTTTCTTGCACATCTAAATCCTTTTTTCTCTGCATCATCGCAAATTCCGGAGATGTTAATGCAAAATCATCATGACCGATAATGTCAGTAACTTTTTTCTGGTAAAAATCCTCGACTGCTTTATTGATAAAGACATAATTTAAGTTTTCATCCTTTAAGTATATTAAACTATTATCGGCATCAATAAATGTTTTGCGTAATTCATAAAAATAATTTATTTCCTCATTCTGTACTCTTACCTTTTGGTAATTTCTATATAATAAATAGCTTAGCCATAATAATAAACCAATAGTAACCAATAATATGATTATTAATATATTAGTCAGTAATTGATCATTTTCCTTTACTCCTTTACTTAAAAATAACAATAAGCCTAATTTCATTTTTGTTGCCCCCCGGAGGTCCTATAAATTTTTTTAATTGAATCGATATTAAGGAAAATATCAACTATCGTCGGGTCAAATTGCGTACCCGAACATTTTACTATTTCTTCTATAGCTTCTTCCTTTGTCTTGGTCTTCCGATATATTCTATCCTCAGTCATTGCATCGTAAGCATCAACTACGGATAAAATCCTTGATAGTAGAGGTATTTTATCTCCCGCTAAACCTTGAGGATATCCGTTTCCATCCCAACGTTCATGATGATATAAAATATACTCTGCAATCGGTGCCAGTTCCGGAGAGGACATCGCAATTCGATAACCTATCTCTGGATGCTTTTTCATAATAACCCATTCTTCATCAGTTAACTTACCCGGTTTATTTAAAATATTGTCATTAATACCAATTTTTCCGATATCATGTAAAGTAGATAATAATTCCAATTCATTTAATTGTGTATCCCGCAGTTTTAATTTTAAACCTATTTCCCTAGATAAGGTAATCAATCTATTTGCATGCTCTTCTGTTTCCTGACTTTTTGCGAATAATGTTGCTTTCATTGAAGAGATGATAGTGCTATGATAACTATGACTCTGAAGCAGTTTATGAAGATACATCCTGTCCTCGGCATCTTTTAGGGTATTACTAATTAACTCATATTTCCGTAATTTTGTCGCACATCCCATAGAGATACTCATATGGTAGCCTTCCTCTTCTAGCTTATATTCTTCACATTTTTTTTCTATTTGTTTAACGATTTTTAAGGCCGTATCATTTGTGGTTTTAGGCATTAATATACAAAATTCATCCCCGCCGATTCTCGTGATAATGTCATCTTTTCGGCAACAGCTTTTTATCACATTCGCAATGGTGATTAATAGATTATCCCCTTTTTCGTAGCCTAAGGCTTCATTTACAAGCTTCAATCCATTGATATCCCCAATGATAATGGAAATAGGTAAATGAGAGTCATCATCTATTCTCTTAATTTCTTCTTCGTAGTATTGTCGATTATATAAACCGGTCAAAATATCATGAAATTGTAGATATCTAACTTCTTCCTCACGTTTCTTTTGTTCGGTTATATCAATTATAAGACCTTCTAAGGCAATTATTTCACCATTATCATCATAAACTCCATGACCTTGTTCAAAAACCCATTTTATTTCACCACTGGCCGTGGTTATTTCATATTCATCTTTGAATACCGATTTACTAGCTAATACCTTTCTCCACTTTTCCCAGAGATAATCACGATATTTAACATTGATGATATCGTTAAAAGACATATCACGATTATTTAACAAACTTTCCGGAGTATAACCCGTTAAATCGTAACAGCCATCCGACACATACTTCATTGTCCAATCTTTATCATATTTACAACGATAAACCATTCCCGGTAAATTAGATAATAGCACTGATGTAATCCTTTGACTGTCTTGTAAAGCCGTTTCAACCTGTATTTTATTTGTCACATCTTCTACGATACAGATATGGTGCATGTTGGAATCACTGCTTAATCTTAATCGTGATAAGGTCAAATTGACCCAGACAATTGAGTTATCCGGTTTAATATATCTTTTTAAAAGTGAATACCCGTCAATTTCACCATTAATATACCTATTATATTCAGTCATATCCTTTGTCAAATCATCCGGATGAGTGAATTCTTTCCAACTTAAATTTAAAATACGATCTTTACTTCTGTCGATGATTTTTTCATACATCGGGTTTACATCGATAATATTTTTATTCTTATCACCAAATAAAATGCCGATCGGAGCTTGTTGAAACAAAGCCTTAAACAATTCTCCATTTTTGTTAAGTTGAGTTATTTTCCTAATTGAAAAATAAGCAATCATTATCGTTAATAATAAACAAAATGCCGCTATTACCCATGGCATTACTTTTCCCGTTAAAATTTTGTATACTGGTTTACTAGATATATAATTAGGTAAGAGATACTTTGAAAATGTGCTTGCTATGATTTCGGCTAAATAAAAAATCCTAATCTTCATATAACTCATATTATTATCCCCTTTATGCTATTTATTTTTGTTCTTATTATAAAAAAAGTCATAGTCTAGATTAGCTACAACTTCAGAAAACAAATATAAACCAGATATTTCCACTCTTATTATATACACTATTTCAACAATTTTCAACATATTTCAACACATTACTAAAGTTACCTTTTATTAATAACGCTAACATATTTATCAATATAATTTTCAAGTGAAATTTTACTACAGAGTTCACCGATTAAGTTATAAGGAATATTATTTATATTTTTAAAACGAACACATGATTTACCCATATCTAGTTTAGTATTCACATGCTTTGGATAATTTTCCCTAAACCAATTTAATATATCAGGAAACATTAACAATCCCATATGATATAAAGCAATGTGATTTTTTTGCGAGGCAATACTGATAAACGGTACCGGCTCTTTTGGATTACTATGATATCCTTCGGGATATATACTATGGGGTACAACATAGCTAATCATTCCATTAGAAATGGTTACTACAAAGCCTTCGGGTAGTTTATTTTTTATCATTTCTCTCAGTTTTAATAAGATGTTTTTTCGTTCATCTGATAATTGGTTAAGATACGCTTCAATACCATTGCTCATGCATCTTCCTCCATTAGGCCTTTATTATGTCATGATCAACATACCTTTGGCCGTTTATTTCGCTTAAAATATTAATTGCCACCTTTGCTCCATCTCCGGCAATCATTATCGTGTGTGCACTAACACCGGCCACTACTCCGGTAGCCCAGATGCCTTTAACATGAGTTTTCCCGGTAAAATCCACATCAATAATTTTGTTAATACGGGGCTCCGTTCCATCCTTTATTTTTATGCCAGCTTTTTCAGCCAGCTCGACTGACATACCTGTTGCTAAAATGATTTGTTCCGCCGCAAAAGTATCCGTATCGGTAAACACTTTGAATCCCATATCCTGTTTCTCAATATTTAGAACAGTATCCGATAATATCTTTCCTCCATATTTGATCACTTGTTTTTTACCTGTTTCCACTAAATCGCTACCTAAAATCCCCATCACACCATAATAATTATCAATCCAGGCTCTTTTTGTCATACCTTTATCATCATCAATAATAAGAATATTCTTACCGGCTTTCACTAAGATAAGACCCGCACTACATCCGGCTGGCCCTCCGCCAATAATAATTATATCGTACATATAATTTCTCCTTTATTAATTTCTATAAAAATTATACTATAATTTCATTTATATTAATATTTTAATGCTTATGATAAAATTTGATACAAAAAAGAAAACACAGATAATAACCAAGTTATTTTCTGTGTTTTATCTAATCACTATTTATTTATTATTCTTAAATTATTATTAAATAATTCCTGCGTCAAATAAACCCATTAATACGAAATAAGCTAAGAATAAGAATGTACAAATCCAAAGAATAGGATGGATATCTTTTAGTTCTTTCTTAGAAAGCTTAACAATTACATAAGTAATAAAGCCAAATCCAATACCAATTGAAATATTATAGGCTAGAGCCATTAATACGGCTGCAAAGAATGCAGGAACAGCTTCTCCCAAATCTTCCCAATTAATATCTTTAAAGCTAGATACCATCATGATACCAACAACGATTAGTGCAGGAGCAGTTGCTTCTGCAGGAACTACGTTAAGTAATGGGGAAACGAAGATACATAATAAGAATAAAATAGCTGTTACAACACTGGTTAATCCAGTACGTCCACCAGCTTCGATACCGGCAGCACTTTCAATATATGTAGTAGTATTTGAAGTTCCAAATAATGCTCCTACAGATGTAGCGATTGAATCAGCAAATAAAGCTTTTTCCATCTTAGTCTTAAATCCAGTACCTTCTTCAACTGCTTCTAAATCAGCTTCTGTGAAGATTCCGGTCTTACGTCCTGTTCCAACGAATGTTCCGATTGTATCGAATGTATCTGTTAAACTAAAGGCAAATATTGCAAGTAATGCCATAGGTAATCTATCAACATCACCGAATAGGCTACCCATTGAAGTAAGTGCCGCAAACATTGTGTCGCCTAATTGTTCAAATGGTCCGAAAACGTCAAAAGTAAATTCAGGGAATTTATCAAGCAGCACTAATCTTACAGCATTGATAACTGTTGTTAAGATAATACCAATAAGAATAGCACCTTTAACCTTTAACAATAGTAAAACGATAGTTAGCACTAAACCGATTACGGCTAATATAGGTCCCCAAGAACTGAAATCTTGAAGTGCGGGAACAATACTTGAGTCTACACCAACACCAGTTACATTAGGAGCGTCAGCAACATTAGTAACTGCATCAGGCACTAAGAAAAACCAATGTCCTGGGTCTGCGGTAAATTTTAACATACCGGCATTCTTAAATCCGATATAAGCGATGAAGATACCGATACCTCCACCGATAGCACATTGTAAACTAACAGGAATTGCTCTTATAATATGTTTTCTTACTTTTGTTACTGTAATTAAAACATTAATTAGACCGCAAATAAATACTAATCCTAATGCTTCATCCCAATCAAAACCTAATGCAAAACATACTGTAAATGTAAAGAAAGCATTAAGTCCCATACCTGGAGCAAGAGCATATGGCACATTTGCAAATAATGCCATTACTAATGTTCCTATAACGGTAGCAAAAATAGTAGCTAGGAATACGGCGCCAGTAGGTATTCCTGTTAATCCAAGAATAGCTGGGTTTACAAAAATAATGTAAGCCATAGCAAAGAATGTGGTAAAGCCTGCAAGTATTTCTGTTTTTACATTTGTCCCGTTTTCCTCTAACTTAAAAAAATCATTCATACTCTCATCGACCTTTCATATTATTTTAGTTTTGTAATAGCAAAATAAAAAGCAAGTATAAAAATATACTCGCCAATAAAATACATAGTTGTAGTAGATAAAAGACAACAACTTGTTTTTACCAATAGTCAAGCGATTAAGGTCGCTTGGTAGAAACTCTGGAACCAAATTATCCATATTATATTGGCGCTTGCTATTAAATTTACAAAACAAAACTATGCTTATATTTTACCATAAAGATAATATTTTGACAATAAAAGTTTTAATCTTTATACGTTTCTTTAAGCCATCCTCTTTTCCCACAATTAGGATATTTTAGGTATTGAAAACTTATCGTGACACCTATACACATTTTTTGTTAAAATAATATAAAAATAAGGGAAGTCATTTGACTTCCCTTTCACTTTCCTGAATTGTGACTTTTACGATATCTCCGGGTTGTTTACCGATTTTAGCTCTAATATCTTTTCTTATTCCTATAATGTGGCAAGGGGTCTGCATCCTTACCAAACTGCCTTCATAGGGTTCTCCGTCAAATGTGGCTAAAACCTTTACTCTTCCTTTACCAAATTCTTTTTTAACATCATAAGGAAATTCGATATAGGCTCCGTCAATATCCGGTACTTTTTTTATTTCCGCCGTAAATTCATATATCTTTTTCATGATTAATTCACCCCTAAATAAGCGACTTGTTCATCGTTTAATTCAAGATGATAAAACAATTTATAAAAATTCTTGGTTTCCTGTTTAATATTAATATTGACTATATCAGGATAAAGCAATTCAGACAGCCAATAAATACCTATTAAGCGGTTAGTAGACTGAGGTCTGTCAAAAAAGCTATACGGATATTTCGGAATAGCATATACTTTATTATTTTTTACCGCATTGATATTTTGATAACGCGGATCATTTTTAAAGTTCTCCACCGCCTGAATTGGTGAAATATTTTCATCAGGCTCGCCATTTAATATAATAACATCAGGGTTTTCACTAATAATTTGCTCCGGTGATACATTGATTCGGTTTACAACCTTACCTTCATTAGGTATAACATTATCTGCCCCTACAAGTTCAAAAAGCTCGGCATGGGATGAACCCACAGGAACCGTCTCCAATGAATCTATACCATTACCATAATAAACCGAAACCTTTTCGGTGACATGCAAATCATCGGCAAAAGCCAAAGCCGTCTCCGCATATGTTGCCAATAACTCACACCGGCTTTCCATATTAAGAATCTCCCCTAGAAAGCGATAGCTTTCAGGAGAGGAGTTTAACGAATGATCAACCATCACAACCGGAATATTAGTGGTGTTTTGAAGTGTGTTGGCATCCTCAATTTCTTTATCAGACATGGAATTATAAGTGATAATTATATCGGGAGCAGCACTGATAATTGCCTCATTATTAATTTTATCTCCTTGACCATAAGATGGTAAATTTTCGTATTCATCTATGATATACTTTTTTTCCTCATCATTAAAATTGTAATTCCATCCGATTAGTAAATCAGGATCTATTGTATATAATATCATCGTTCCGGAAGCAATATTTGAAAAAACCTTATCAATTTTATTAGGAATCGTCACTTTACGACCGGCCATATCGGTAATTGTTCTTCCATCCTTTTTCTCTTTATTGCTACGAGTGTTACAACTAACTAAAATCAAGATAAGCGTAATAAAAATCAAGATTCTCTTAATCATCTTATCCCTCCCATATTTATGATTTAAGCATAATTTAATTTTTCATAAATGTCAATATTTTGGTTAATAGTCCGCTTCTTGACGGATTTATATTGTTGATTTATACTTAATTAAGTACTATTTTTATCTGATGCGGGGTAAATTTAAGATGGATAAATTGTTATTTTCTGAGAAACGTAAATTTCATTTTCTGATAATAGGACTGATTATTTTTAGCTTCTTACTTATTGTCTCCTCTTTGGCAATCGGTTACTATAAATTAGATATTAAGGATGTTTTCATCTATCTTTTTCGCGGAAAAAACAATGTTAACAGCAATGTTGCCATAATAATAGGAAGAATACGGATTCCAAGAATCACTGCTGCTTTTATGATTGGAGCCGGATTAAGTATCTCCGGTGCCGCCTATCAGGGTATGTTTAAAAATCCCCTAGTATCACCTGATATATTAGGAGTTTCCACGGGAGCGGGACTTGGGGCTGCATGGGCCCTGACCCTAGGTTTATCCAACTTCATGGTCCAGGTATATGCTTTTGTTTTTGGCATAATTGTCGTAAGTATTGCATATTTTATTGGTTCAAGAACAAAGTATGGCCAGGATGTCAGTTTAGTTTTGGCCGGAAGCATGTTAGGAGCTTTGGCATCATCTTTAATTGCCTTACTTAAATATCTGGCGGATCCTAACGATAAGCTACCGGCCATCACTTTTTGGTTAATGGGCAGTTTATCTAGGGTTAACACATCATCATTAATATTTAGTATCGTACCGATTATAATCGGAGGTATTATTATATATAGTCTCAGATGGCGTTTAAACATTTTAACATTGGGGGATGATGAAGCAAATGCTATCGGTATAAATCCTAAAAAAGTGCGATTAATTACCGTTTCCGCCGCAACGATTATCAGCGCCGCTTCTGTCTGCCTAGGGGGAATTATCGGTTGGGTTGGATTAATGATTCCACATATATCAAGGGGAATTGTTGGTGCTGATTATCGTAGATTAATACCGGTATCAGGATTAATCGGCGGATCATTTCTCTTACTTATGGATGATTTTGCTCGCTCATTATACGTGATGGAAATTCCTTTGGGAGTCTTAACCGCAATTCTCGGCGCACCGTTTTTTATTATGTTAATTATCAGACGGGAGAAATAAAAATGGAATTAATAGTTGAAAATCTAATTGGTGGCTATGGAAAAAAGGATGTTCTTCATGGAATATCTTTTAAGCTAAACGAAGGAGAAGTGCTTTGTGTATTAGGTCCAAACGGTTGTGGAAAATCGACCCTACTAAAATTATTATTACGACTCCTACCTAAAAAACAAGGCTCAATATTATTAAATAATCAGGATACCGGCATAATAAATCGTAAAACATTTTCCCGTATCTTTTCTTATATCCCGCAAAGTGATAATATGTTATTTCCTTATACAATATTAGAAATGGTCACGATGGGACGTTCAAACCAAATTAACGCATGGAGCACACCATCTAAAAAAGACATCGATATAGCTTACGAAAAATTAGATAAATTAAAAATTGCCCATATGGCCAATAAGTTATATACAAGAATATCCAAGGGTGAAAAACAACTTGTTTTAATTGCCAGAGCACTATGTCAGGACACAAAGATTCTCATTATGGACGAACCTTCATCAAGTCTTGATTTTGCCAATGAGATGCTGATAATGGAAGCTATCTCAACTATCAAAAATGAGGGTAAAAGTGTCATTATGACAACACATAGCCCTTCGGAACCATTTTTAATCACCACAAAGGTTTTATTAATTTCTCAGGGTTATATGGTTGGTTATGGCTCTCCTTTAAATGTTCTGACTAATGAAACTTTAGAAAGTGTCTATGGAATACCTATGGATGTTATAAAAATTAGTGATCGTAACAATAACAACCGCCACATTTGCCTACCGGTTTTATAAGGCGGTGCTATTATGCATATCTTTCTCACCGGACCTAAACACATCGGAAAAAGTACGATAATTCAAAAGGTCATAAGTAAATGGAAATTAAACATTGGCGGATTTATCACTTATCCGGGAATCAATAATGATCTCAACATCTACATCTCATCCGTTAATGACACCAAAAAATATGAAGCAGCTAATAGAATCGCTAAGCGAAATAGTGACGGCGTTATCGGCATTATTGAAAACTTTAACGAACTTGGTGTTATGCTTATTAATAAAGATAAGGCTAACGCCAGTCTTCTCATAATGGATGAACTGGGTTTTTTGGAACAGGAAGCTACAAACTTTAAAAATAGTATCTACAAATGTCTAAATGAAAATATACCCATACTGGGTGTGATAAAAGACAGGTACATACCATGGCTTGAAGTAATAAGAAATCATCCGTCGGTAGAAATAATAACGGTCACAAAAGATAATCGCGATGATCTTGCGGATATAATAATTAAAAAGTTAAAAGGAGATATAAAATGATTCGTAAAGCGACAATAAATGACTTGAATACAATCGTCGATTTCAATGCCTTTATGGCTAAAGAAACGGAAAATATTGAACTTGACAGAACGCGTTTACAAATTGGCGTAAAATCCATCCTTCAGGATTCTACAAAGGGTATCTATTATGTCTACGAACTAGATAATCAGGTAGTGGGACAAATTATGATAACTTATGAATGGAGCGATTGGCGTAATGGGTTCTTTTGGTGGATTCAAAGTGTTTACGTTGATAAATTACATCGCCGTAAAGGTATTTTTCAGTCATTATATAATCATATTAAGACACTGGCGGAAAATGATCCAACGGTATGTGGAATTCGTTTATATGTGGAAAAAGAAAACTATATTGCCCAGACTACATATAAAAAATTGGGCTTAAATGAAAGTTGTTATCTATTATATGAATATAAAAAATGAACACGACGTGTTCATTTTTTTATCCTATCTAATCTTTACATATTTCCACTTACCGGTTCTAAACCTTAAGTAAACAAAGAACCATCTGATGAATTGATCAACGAATATGGCTATCCAAGCTCCTACCAATCCCATGTCCAAAATTATTACAAGTAAAAACGCCAAACTGACCCTAAAAACAAATACACCTGCCAATGTGGCAATTAGCGGCCATACCGTGTCACCGGCTCCTCTTAATCCTCCGGCTAAGATAAGCTGGGATGATTGAAACGGTTGAACCAAGGCAATGATTTTTAGAACTAGCGATGCATTGTCGATAATTTCTTGATCATTAGTATATAAAGACACAAGAAATGATCCGAAAAAGAAAAAGATAACAGCCATAAATGTCGATATGTAAGTTCCGAATCTTCTGGTTTCCTTAGCATATTTTTCAGCCTGCGGCAATTGATTGGCTCCCAATGATTTACCTATTAACGCCGAAGCCGCTATACCAAAAGCCTGACCCGGTTGAAACGACAGACCGAGGATACTTAAAGCTATTTGATGCGTGGCATAAATAACTGTACCTAAATCCGCGACGATTCTCACAAATATTAGAACACCGACTCTAAGTACCAGTTGTTCCAATGAAGCTGGCACACCGATTTTCACAAGATTAAAACAGATTATCCTATCAAAACGAAATTTATGTTTAAAGTTCAATTTTACAAGACTCTTACCGCTTACCACATAACCTAATAATAAAATACTGGCCACGATATTGGAAAATGCCGTTGAAATGGCGGCCCCTGTAACACGCATTTCCGGAAAACCAAAATAACCGTAAATAAGTAAGAAATTACCCACTACATTTAATAAATTCACGCTTAAGTTGATGACCATTGGTATTTTAGTTTGACCGATACCTCTTAAAGCAGCTGTAACCGACATATTAAACGCCTGAAAAATAAAACCGATCATAATAATTTTAAAATAACTTCTCCCGGCATTCAAAGCATCGGTTTTTGCCCCCATTAATTTTAGAATAGAATCCGTATAAAAGATGCCCATAATTGAAAGAGGGATAGCAATTAAAAATAAACTTAAGATCAAAACATGCTTTAAAGTCGGTTCGATTTTTTCATATTGATGTGAACCAACATATCTGGCTATCATAGCGGTTGCCCCGACATTTAAGGCTTGAATAAATGATAAGCCGATAAGTAAAGGTTGATTTGTCAATCCCACAGCCGTAACCGAAGCTGCGGCCAAGGCATTATCACTCATATTTCCAAGCATCATCATATCCACCATGCCAAAGAGTGAACTTAATAAAAGCTCAATTAGGACCGGCCAGGCGATTTTAATTACATCAAGCCTAATAGACTTGTCTAATACTGCATTATTCATTTTTTATTCTTCTTTCATAATATACTTATAATAAACGATCTATTATTACTCCTAATCCAATTGTGAATACTAAACTGAGATTGTTAAGGACAAAGTTCTTAACGGATAAAACGAAGGTCTCACTTTTTAACTGGGTTTTATTAAATGCTTTTAGATTCTTAAAAATTACCACAAATGTTAATAAACTAATAGACGTTATTAATGGTAATATCCTTAATATCAATGCCACTATTATTGCGATATATCCTATGTAATATAATGCATTGAATATGACTAATGAAGGAGTTTTACCAATATAAATCGGTAATGTATAACGTTTATTTTCTATATCATCATCAATATCACAGATATTATTTGCCAGCATGATATTAGCAATACCAAAGGCTGCAGGTAAAGAAATTAACGTTATTTTCAACACTTCTTTTACATTAATATCAATACTTAAGTTATTGCTTTCATATAAAATATCTATTATATTCTCGTCATAAACATGAATATACATGGCGGTAAAAGGAATTAAAAGTCCCATAAATCCACCGGATAATATTTCACCAAATGGTGTGCGGGATATCGGAACAGGTCCAAATGTATAAAATATACCAACTAAAAAAGAAATACCACCTAAAATCAATACCACTTCATTAGTATTAAGATATAATAATATGCCAAATAAGATTGCAACAGTAAGTAATGTAAATATCGTAATCAGTACATGTTTTTCTTTGATATTGTCTCGAACAATCGCATTATGACTTTCGTATCCATATCCCTCTCTTTTGTTAGCCTTTTTATAGTCTATATAGTTATTTATTGTCGTTGTACACATATCAATACATAGTAAGGAAACTAACATAAAAATAAAATTTTGCACATTAAAAACAGCAAAATGATAATAAGCATATACTGTCCCTAATAAAAAAGGTGTTATACTCGCTACTTTAGTCTGTATTTCGACCAATTTTAAAAAACTTTTAATTTTCATTATTAACCTCCCTTAATTTGTTGTACCTATAACATTATAACAAAAATCCAAAATTTTTACATACTTATTTCTATTAAAGTAATCATATGTTAAAATAATACAAATCAATTAAATTATTAAAGAGGTTAAAAATGTACAAGAAAAATATTATCTATATATATAGTCTGGTTATTTTTGGCTGCCTGATAATGGCTTTTGTCGATGCGGTAATTTCCCCGAATTATCTGATTAAATCGATTATTAAGATCATTTTATTTTTAGTCATTCCGTTTAGTTATTCATTAATCGATCATAAAATCAGTTACAAAAATATCTTTAAATTCGATCGAAAAAGCTTTTACATCTCTATCATACTAGGGCTTGGAATATATCTCTTTATTTTATTGGCTTATTTTATACTGGGTCCCTTCTTTGATTTTTCTAATGTCACAAAGACTTTGCAAGATAATATTGGTGTTAACAAAGCTAATTTTGTCTATGTTGCCCTTTATATATCCTTTATTAACTCATTGTTAGAAGAATTTTTCTTTCGCGGTTTTGCCTTCTTATCATTAAATAAAATTACATCAAGAAAAATATCTTATATTTTTAGTGCTTTAATGTTTTCCCTTTATCATATTGCGATTATGAAAAGTTGGTTCTCACCTTTACTATTTATTGTTCTTATAATCAGTTTATTTATCGCCGGACTATTATTTAACTGGCTCAATGAAAAAAAGCAAAATATTTATACATCTTGGATGATCCATATGTTTGCTAACTTTTCCATTAATACCATCGGATTTATCTTGTTTGGAATTATATAATTAGTAAAATATTACATTTATTGAAAAAAAAGGTTAACATTACCTTCATTTTCATTTATAATATGTGTATATTATTATGATTAGGAGTAGATTGGGATGGAGTTTGGTAATATTTATTACTATTTTTTTACTTTGTTTATTTTTATTAATTTAACGATACTTTGTGTTAAATTACTAATAAACAAAAGTGACAGATTTGTAAATATCTTTATATTTAGTTTATTATTATTTGCGTTTTTGCTTCATTTTGTTAAATTATTTTTTGAACCTTATGTTAGTGATTACCCAAAATCATTTAGTTCGGTCACATTTGAAAATATCTGTGCGGTAAACACGATCATCTTTCCTTGGATTTATTTATCAAAGAATAAGATTTTAAAGGATTATATGGTTACAATCGGACTTATAAGCGGATTGGGATCTATAATCCTACCATACCGTTCTGTCGGTTTTGATGCTTTAACGTTTGATATCGCACGATTCTATATCGATCATTACATTCTTTTCTTAGCACCATTCTTAATGTTAATAACACATCAATACCGGTTTAATTTAAAATCTGTATTTAAAGTGCCTTTTGTCTTTTATGGCATTCTCGTATTGATTCTAACAAATGAAGTTATCTTAATGGCCATTGGTATAATTAATGGTGATATCAATTATTTATTGGACCCTAATCATCGAAACGGTGCCCTCCTCTTTGGTCCAAACAAATACATGTTAGAATTTGATTGGCTTTACAATCCTTTTGTACCTAAAATATTTAAAACTGTGCCTTTTGGACCAAATGCGGGTAAAACAATGTATTGGCCTATTATTTGGGCAATCATACCGGCTTATATCTATATTGTTTTAGGCGGGGCATTCATGAATCTTGTATTTAATGTCATTTTAGAAAAGAAATTATCCTTTGAAAACCAATCAAGTATAATTGGAAATCCGATAGAGTAATTACTTTATCGGATTTTTTTGCTTTATTGAAGTAAATTATTCTGTAAATAATTGGGTAAAACTGTTTTTTTATTTTTTATTTTGGATTATAATGGTATTATCAATGTGAAAAGGAGTAGGTACCTTGATAGAATTCGGAAACATATTTTTATATCTATTATTTATTTTTATTATGATAAACATTACAATCATTAGTATCTTTTACCTGAAAAATAAAAGTAATAAATTTATTTATATGTTTATCTTTTATCTATTATTATCAGCTTTTATCCTCCATTTTATAAAACTACTGTTTGAACCCTATAAAAGCACTATGCCTACTTCAATAAGTAGTATTACTTTTGAAAATATCTGTGCCGTAAATACAATACTGTTCCCATGGGTATATTTATCAAAAAATAAAGTTATAAAGGATTATATGATTGTAGTCAGTGTTATCGGAGGATTGGGCTCATGTTTGATACCTTACCGAACTGTAGGCTTCGAAAAAGTCACATTTGATATTATACGTTTCTATTATGATCATTTTATCTTGTTTTTGGCTCCATTTTTAATGATTTACACAAAACAATATCATTTAAGTTTGAAACGTATTTTCATCGTTCCTTTTATTCTATACGGTGTCGCAGTATTAATACTGGCTAATGAGTTTGTTTTAGTCGCCTTAGGTATCATTGAAGGTAATATGGATACAATGCTTGATCCAACCGAACGAAATGCAGCTTTAATTTTCGGACCAAACCCGGGCATGAAAAAATTCGACTGGGTTTATAATCCGTTTGTTTTTGATATATTTAAAACAATACCATTTGGTCCAAATGCCGGTAAACAAATGTATTGGCCTATAATCTGGTTTTTAATTCCAGCCTATATTTATACGGTGTTATTTGGCGCAATGATAAATTATGTTTTCAATTTCATCAGCAACAAAATCTATGTGACAAAGGAAAACCTCGCAAAATTAAAAGAAATAGATTTAAGAACATCGGATTTTCTAGAAAGAAGAGCCGAATAAAAAAATCCTCAATTGAGCTCAATTGAGGATTTTTTTTATTATTGAAACCAATTCCATTCATGCCAAAACTCAAAGACTTGAGCAGAAACCATAGAAGTTATCATGGATAATATCAGAAATACACCGAAAATAACCAAGGATATCATTGCCGTTAACTTGATCGTATAACTATGTGTTCGCATTTCCGGACTTAATGACAATTGAGGATGAATTCCCTTATCCAATACATTTTTATGCCAGCGCAAATATACATTAATCCATTGTCTAATATAATCATAGGAGTATTTAGTACCAATGACACTTAATATGGATAATCCGAAACAAGAAATCGAAAATAATACCTTACCGTAATATGGTATATAAGGAATGATATTTTCTATATTCAAATTTAGTACTAACATTAATCCAATAATTAAGACAGAAAGAGAAAAAACGCCAATCACTAAAACCCAGCTAAACAGCAAAATAGCTATTAATAACACTATAATATCAATAAAAACAATTCCTGTTTTAACTGCTACTTTTTGGAATTTAATATTTGAAATATCCTTATCCTCAGCAAACTCTCTCGCTATTAATGCGGGATCCGCAAGTTTATTAGCTATCTCTTCCTCGGTTTTTCCCTGTTTCATTTTATAAGCAAAATGATCATCATATTCTCTGATGATTTCTTCAATATCCTTGACTTTCCTTTGTTTTAATTCATAATTTAACTTTTCAAGGTATTCGGTTTTATTCATAATAACTCTCCTTTACTAATATTTTTACAGCTTCGCTAAAATCCAACCATTCTTTTGCCCTTAATCTAAACTCATCCTTACCTAGTGATGTAATGGAATAATATTTTCGCGGAGGACCATTACTTTCTTCGGATAAATAGGTGGTCACTAAACCTTCGCTCTTCATTTTTCTAAGAATCGGATAAACGGTACCATCGGATATATCTGTTATTTGCGATAATTCCTCGGATATATCATACCCATACCAATCCTTTTTATATAGCAAGGAGAGTATACATAGTCTAAGGACACCCTTTTTAATTTGTGAATCCAAAATCATCCCTCACTTTCATCTATTATTTTTTATCTACTATTATATAATATATAATAGTTAGGGAAATGTCAATATCAATAAAAAATTTTTATAATTATTTTTTCCCTTTTACATAAATATCATTGATGATATAATGATAATATCCTACTTGTAGAAAGGAGATGGTTATAAAAATGATCAATTTAAAAGGGTGGTTTATTAATTAACCACTAATTAACTTAACTCTGGTATTATCGATTACGGTAATATCAGAGTCCATTTTACTTTTTTTATTACATAGGAGGTGGTATGGTGAAAACTAATCTGGAGATACAAAAAAGTATTTATATCAAGGAGGTTTTCATTGGCATACAAAAACGGAGCGGAGTTATTACCACCAAAACTCTTAATGGAGTTACAAAAATATATTCAAGGTGAGTTAATTTACATCCCCAAAAAAACCGAACGTGCCCCATGGGGGACACTTAGCGGTACAAAAAAACTAATTCAAGAACGGAATATGGAAATTTATAATCAATATTTACAAGGGATTAGTGTTATTACTTTAGCAGCTAAATACTGCTTAAGTGAAGACAGTATTAAAAAAATTATTAATCGTAAAAGATAAAACAGGTATTTACAAAATACCTGTTTTATTGTTTTTATATCTTACTAACTAGTAATCACTGATATCCTCTACATCACGATTACATAGAATCGGAATATTTTTTGTGATTTTATCGATATCCCAATCCCACCACTTTAAATCCAACAACACTTTTATAACATCATCGCTGAACCTTTTTTTAATGATTACGGCAGGGTTCCCGGAAACGATAGTATAGGGAGGTACATCCTCTGTCACAACACTTCTTGGCGTAATAATCGCACCATCACCTACATTAACACCGGGCATAATTATCGATTCCATACCAATCCATACGTCATTGCCGATTACAGTATCTCCTTTAACGGGTAAATCTTTTATGTCAGAGATGCCGGTATTCCAGCCATTTCCAAATAAACCAAACGGATAAGTGGTCAAAGCATTCACCTTATGATTAGCACCATTCATAATAAATTTAACCCCCGAAGCTATGACACAAAACTTGCCGATAATAAGTTTATCCCCCAATAAATCATCATTATATAAAACATTATCTTCAAATTTCTCAGGATGGTCAGGATCATCATAATAGGTATAATCACCTACGATAATATTAGGCTTTGTGATTACATTCTTAATAAAACATATACTTTTTCTTTTTTCTATAGGATGGACAGCATTAGGATTAGGTCCGTTATTTTTTCCATTCATAATACTCTTCACCTTTTATCAACATAATTTACATATATTATAACAGATTACTAAATATATATAAATAAAAGGAATATATTTGACTTATTTTAAAGTCTATCTATATCCATTTCAAAATCTATCTCATGTTTTAAAGGAATCCCATTATCACCTATTAATGGTATCGATGGTTTTAACTTACGTGCTTCCTCAATGGAATTAAAGTTAATTTTTACAATTCTAAAGCCTCTTTTTTGATAAAATCTGATTGCTGATATATTATCATTAGTCGTCGTCAAACTAATCTTTCCACAATTATTATTTTTGGCTATTTCTATTACCCTTTCCAGTAATTTCGTACCTATTCCTTGTTTACTAATAAGGCTATTTAAAGATAAAATCTCACAAAGATTATCAATAAATCGATAAGTTATTAATCCAACAATTTGGGAATCGTCATATGCCACTATTCCATCCGCTTTAGTCATATCAATTATTTCACCATGAATAACCATATTAGTAGAAAACCACAACTCCTCAATTAGGTTATTTACTTCCTGTCTATTATTATCAATAAAACGAAAAGTTATCTTTTTCATGATAAATATTCCTCCTTTACTCCATTTATTACCATTGACATTTTTAAGAAATAGTTTTACAATAAAACTATTGTATTAAAGGAGTTGATGCTTATGTATATGAATGAGCATTCCGGAAATATTCAAGATTTACTAAAACATATTAATATGAGTATCAGAAAAGTAATGTTAGAAGAATTTAGTAACCATGAATTAACAGCTCATCAATTATATATATTACGGGTAATTAAGTCTAATCCAAAAATAAACTATAAATATTTAGGCAATGAACTAAATTTAGCAAAGAGCTCAATTAGTTTAACAATAGCTAAATTAATAAATGAAGGTTATGTGATTTCTAAAGAATGTCAGGTTGACAGAAGAATAAAATATCTTTATTTAACCGAATTAGGCGAAAGAGTCTTGGCAGAAACCAAAAAACACAGCAGAAATGTCTTTTATCAATTAATAAAATCACTTTCCAATGAAGATTTACTGAATATTGAAAAACAATTAACAATCTTAAAAAATACAATCGATAAAGCCATCGATGAAAAAAATGGAGGTACGAAAATTGAATAAGGATTTTACAAAAGGTCATATACTTCATAATCTGTTGTATTTTTCGATTCCTTTATTAATTGGTAATGTCTTACAGGTTTTATATAGTACTGTTGATAGTATTTGGGTAGGTCATTTTGTCTCAACCGAAGCTTTAGGAGCTGTTTCTGTTAGTGCTCCGGTTATATTTATTCTTATCGCACTAGTCAACGGAATCACGATGGCTACATCAGTTTTGGTTAGTCAATATGCCGGGGCAAAAAGACCGGATGAGATAAAAAAAACGATTAATAATTCTATCATCATCATGACAATCGGGGCAATATTCGTTACGGTAATTGGTCTAATATACAGTGAAAAAATCCTAATAATGATGAATACTCCTGAAAATACGCTAAAGTATGCAACCCAATATTTACAGGTTTATTTTACAGGAACATTTTTTGTCTTTGGCTATAATTTATTTACATCAATATTCAGAGGATTGGGAGATTCCAAAACACCGTTATATTTCCTACTTATCGCTACGATTGTGAATACCGTACTCGATCCTTTTCTAATAATCGGTATCGAACCTTTTCCAAAAATGGGTATTGAAGGTGCAGCCCTAGCTACGATATTTTCACAAGCCGTGGCATTTATCCTAACGGTTCTTTATTTTAAATATAAAAGTAAACTACTGGATTTTTCATCATTCAAATATGATCGAAAAATAACTTTAGAAACAATAATGATTGGACTTCCCGTGGGTCTTCAGCAAATGGTTGTTTCACTTGGACTATTGGTTTTGGCCGGTGTTATCAATCACTTTGGTGATATTACTGTTGCGGCTGCCGGAGCCAGTCAAAGAATCGACCAATTTACTCATTTACCCGCGATGTCATTTAGCTTAGCCGTATCAACATTAACAGGTCAAAATATCGGTGCCGGACAAATAAATAAGGTTAAGGAAATATATAAATGGGGTATGATTGTAACCCTCATCACAACAGCAGTTATGACCGTATTTATCGAATTATTCCCGGGCACAATATTACGGATGTTCACCGATGATAAAGAAGTCATAAGAGTAGGAACCAATTATTTAAGAATTGTCGGTATCTCATACATTCCGTTTGCCCTGATGTTTATAACCAATGGTATTTTAAGAGGTGCCGGTGTAACTCTTCCTACTATGATCTTTTCAATCATTTCTTTATGGATTATACGTGTGCCTTTAGCATCATACCTTTCCGACAACCCTCATTTAAATGAAAATGGAATCTGGATTGCCATTTCCATTAGCGCTTGTATTACACTTTTATTTAATCAAGCTTATTACTATACCGGTCTATGGAAAAGAAAAGCTTTGGTTAATAATAAGAAGAAGACTGAACTTGACACTCAATCAATTTGAGTGTCTTTTATTAATTCCATATATCTTTCCGGATTATTTAATTCTGTAAATCCGAATTGTCGATAAAATTCATGAGCATCTTTGGTTATTAAACTCCATCTTTTGATATTTTTCAATTCCGGATGATTAAAGATACATTCTAAACTCCATTTACCCAAACCTTTATGCCGAAAATCCCTATCAATAATGATATCGCAAAGATAGGCGTAGGTGGCATAATCAGTGATAACTCTAAAAAAGCCAATTTGTTTGCTTTTATGAAATAAAGAAAAACACAGCGAATTTTCTATTGACTTATTGATAATATTCTGAGATCGATTATTAGCCCAATATGATTCCGATAGTAATTCATATACTTTTTCCATATCAATTGACTTCAAATCAGTCGTAATACTGAATTCACCTTTTTCATAGTTAATTACTGGATACATTTTAACCTCCAAAATCATGCTATAGTTATATAATACTATAAATTATGTGGTATGAATATTGTTTTAAAAAACATTTTTCGACATTTTTTTAAAAATTTTCGCAATTTCTGTATACAAATGGAGAATGATATGATATACTATAAAAAAAATCTTTAAACAGGTACAGAGATACCGGTAAGATTGTATATATTTTTGGGTGCATAGAATATATGCGGGCTCAACTAAAGTATGAAATTACAATCTTGCTAACGCAAGATTTTTTTTTGGAAAAAATTTAAGGGAGGAATCATTATGACCAATGAAAAAGTATTGGGTTATTTACCTGATGAAAAACCACAAATTATTGAATTAATACTGTTTGCTTTTCAACAAATTATCGTTATGTTTCCAGCTACTGTATTGGTAGCCATCTTAACTGGTTTTCATGTTTCCACGACAATATTTGCCAGTGGATTAGCAACTTTAATTTTTATACTTGTTACAGGACGTAAAATTCCGTTATACTATGGTTCAAGTTTCTCATACATTACAGCAATTTGTTCGATTATGAACGCTGAAGCATTTGCGGAATATACCGTAAACGATAGAATTTCAATCGCACAGTTTGGTATTGTCATGTCTGGTTTAATATCAATTGTTGCAGGTCTTATCATAAGAAAAAATGGAAAAGAGTTAATTAATAAAATATTACCTCCAGCAGTTACGGGTAGTATAGCCATGATAATTGGATTATCATTAGCTACAGTCGCAATTAGTGATGCAGCAAGAATTCCGACAAATCTAAATGACGTAAGCGAAACGGTTGCTACAAACTTGGCTTGGGTTATCGCCATTATCACATTATTATCAACCATCCTTTATTCTGTATATCTAAAAGGTAAACTCAGCCAACTTCCTGTTTTATTCGGATTAATGACAGGTTACATCGCTGCAGCCATCATCGGTTGGATTTCCGGTGTGGAATTCATCAGTTTTGATACTATTAACAACGGTAAAATCTTTGACTTACCAATCTTCACCTTCCCTAAAGCTTCATGGGCGGCTGTACTTGCCATAATGCCTATCGCAATCGCCACTATACCGGAATCCACTGCACATATCTATCAATTAGATATCTATGTGAATGATTTGGCAAAAAGAAAAGGCGTTGCAAAAAGATATGATTTGGAAGGAAAACTAGGTACGAACTTAATAGGTGACGGTATCGGAGATATCGTATCCGGAATGATAGGCGGACCTGCCGGTACTAATTACGGTGAAAATATCAGTACCATGGCAATTACCAAAACCTTCTCGATTTATGTTTTAATCGTAGCTTCCATCATCACGATGGTTATCTCATGCTTTGTACCGCTAATAAATGTGGTTTACTCCATACCTAAAGCAGTAATAGGTGGGCTTTCAATCTATCTCTTCGGTATAATTGCCGCACAAGGTATCGCAATAATGATGGATAAAAAAGTCGATATGTTCAGTTCGAAAAACCTTGCCGTAATAGCAGTTATCTTGATTATCGGATTAGGTGGTAATTTTAACTTTGAAGGTGGAATGATACCTGTTTTCGGAGCTAAACTTCCTGCTTTAGCCACAGCTGCCATCGTTGGAATAATCTTAAACTTAATATTAACAATCGGAAAAAACAAAACTCAATCTCAAGTAAACGAATAATATTGTTAAAAAAAAGAACATTCACAGAAAATGTTCTTTTTTTATTTATTAAGTACTTGTTGCCCCCACATAATCATGTGTATGTGGTACTTGACCATCACATGTCGTTCTTCCATTAAACAGATGATAATGTCTTCCGTTTGGCAAAAAGATTGCCGGTCCCGTATAACCAAAGATTAAGTGACTATGCCCGTTATTAAATGATGTGTAAAGACTATAATAATGAACATGCCCTTCGCCACTAAAGGCAAAATCCGTCCGACCTTCAAATAAATGTCGATGAGCTAAATCACAGGATGTAATACCTCTGATACAGTGAAAGTGAATATGCTTATGATCGCATTTAATAAAGAAATTCTGATTATGACTCATGTATTCACCCCCTAAAATTTCCCTTTTTTATATTTTATGAAGTGAATAAATAACAGATTGGATATTAATCGCACATTAATAAAGCATCTAAAATAAATTAGATGCTTTATAGTTTATTCGACAATCCTTAAGTGTATTTAGCTTTTTATTCATGTTATCTTGCATTTTCCAATGACATAATATAAAATGACTTATAATAATAAAGGGGGAGTTATAATGAATTATGAAAATACCAAAAATAATTATAAGGGTTTTATTATACTAATTCCCGTATTTTTAATTATTCTTATTTGTATGATAATTCCACTATTCATCACAATCATAAGAAGCTTTACAATTACAAACTTCATTGAAAAAGCAGAATATATAGGGTTTACTAATTATCAAACAATATTTAAAAATGATGATGCTTTTAAAATTATTTTTAAAAATACAATTATCATAACTGCATTTTCTACCATAATCACAATCTCCGTCAGTTATGTATTAACCCTGATATCTTCTTATATTAAAAAACCTTTACGCTACATTTTGGTTATTCTCTTTTTAATAGTATCAATAACATTCATTATTCCGTATGGGTTAGAAAGAATAATAGAATATCAATTTTTATCCGGCGGACAAGAAACAATCCCTATAAGTCGCGATCCTAAATATATTAAATTTTTTGCCATAATTATTCTGACACTAATAGGCATTGGTCCT
The DNA here is from genome assembly GCA_041687555.1 of Haloplasmataceae bacterium. Taxonomy (GTDB): domain Bacteria; phylum Bacillota_I; class Bacilli_A; order Haloplasmatales; family Haloplasmataceae; genus JAWLBU01. The sequence continues at coordinate 74,820 of JAWLBU010000004.1, forward strand.
ACATACCTCTTATTTACCATCTACTATTTAAATAGAGATAATTTACAAAAATATTTCCACTTGACTATTTCACTACAAATTGTAATTACTTTAATTTCATTTATGTCCGTAAGTTACTTAATAGATTCTCCGAGTATTTGGTATAAAGGGGATATATTAACTGGTTATATTTTCGATTATCTTTACATCAGATATGAAGGCGGTTATGCAGGTGCTTTAACAGTAATTATGGGGATTTTATTAATATTCATTCTAGTTTTCTCAAATGGAATCGTATGGATATTGAATTACAATATAAATAAAAATCAAATAGACATTCCTTACAATGATGATCATCTTACTTCGCTTACGCAGTTATTGTTGTTCATTATTTTAGCAATAATTTCACTGGTATTAATGTATCCATTTATTCAAACCATATTTGATTCTTTTAAAACTTTAAATGAATTGTTTTATTTTCCACCAAAATTATTACCAGAAAAAATATCCCTTATTAATTATAAAAAATTTTTCAGTACAAGTTCTACTACTATTAATAAATATATCCTAAACTCTATAGCATCTATTTTTGTCTCAGCTATCTTAATTATTCTTGTTTCAACACTAAGCGGCTTAGGATTATCACAATTAAATCCAAAAATTAGAAATATTTTATTAATAAGTATGACATTCACATTTATCCTCACACCTGTATTATATCTTTATTTTGATAATAATATTAAATACAATATATTTACCAATTCTATTAAGATGACATTCATGAATTGGACAATGGGAATGAGCATTTATTTAAGTACAATGATTTTTATAAATAATCGAAAAAATATTAAAAAATTGATTACAGGTATTGTATCTTTATCCATATTAGTGTCATTATCATCATGGTTTAATATATTATACTTTTATACCAATGAAGCACAACAGATTTTAGCTACATATATGTATCATGTGAGTAAAATTCCTGATTTAATTGGAATTAAGTCAGCTTTGAATGTTATACTTATGATTATACCGATAGTAATTATATCTATTTCCACTCCACTTTTACTCAATAGTTTGGATAAAAATAATAGTGTAATTAAAAACAGTTAAGAACCTATTTCTTAACTGTTTTTTAACCATTTAATCGAATTGATAAGGATTTTTTTCATCATTGGATGAGTAAGGACCTCCTCAGTATGACCTGGTGTTAAGCAGACCACTTTTCCACTTCCGTATTTATGAGCCCAACCGGCAATACTTGTCCCATATTCCTGAGAATTACCATATAGAATAATATCGGTTTCCTTTTTATCGACATCGACAAAATATTGTTCGTCAGTAATATAAAAATCGTCAACACCATCCGTTATTCCATATTTAGTAGATGCGGAGGTAATTTGAATATTTTGATGATTATTAGGATGGTATAAAAAATGTCCCTTTGTTAATTTTCTAAAATCCCTGTTATCCTGATAATCAGCTAAACCGGAATGAAGTATTAATAAACCTCCGCCATATTTTACAAAATCAACAATATAGGATTCATGTGCAGCTCTCATCCATTTTTCTTTTGGATCAGTTGGATTAACTACCCCTGATTTAGCAATGATAAATATATCATATAATCTCAACTCATCCCAATGAATATTAGAGCGATTTGCTTTATAATGTATGTTTATGTCCAGATCTTTTTTTAGATTTTCAAGTGCATTTTTTATATAATCAAAACTATGATAATAATCTCCTATTAAAGCTAACGCATTCATATTTAATCCCCTCTTTTACCAAGGCAAATTATTACCTTCATAATCCATATACATCGGATCTTCCATATTAACCTTTTCTAAGGTTAGTTTATAAATTCCCAATGCTGATGTTTCAGCATCCACAGTAGCATTTTCATTAAACCTTCCTAACATATATGATCTAACCCACCCTGGATGTATAGCCAATACTTTGACACCGTACTCTTTTAAATGATTTTGCAGTATCACACTTTGCATATTTAATGCTGCCTTAGTCATGGAGTAACCATATTCTTTTTTACGAAAACACTGACCGATACTACCAGCTTCAGATGAAATATTAACGATTAATTTTTTTTCTCCACGTAAAATTACATCAACCAGAGCGTTTGTCACTCTTAAAGGACCAAGAGTATTGACATCATACATTTTTAACATTTCGGCAAAATTTAATTTTTCAAGAATATTTCCTGAATGTTCATCCAAATAAATACCGGCATTATTAATTAATATATCTAGTTTATCGGTATGCTTTAAAAGTATATTTTTTGCTTCAAGTGCTGATTGATCGCTAGATACATCCAAAGGAATAACTGTTAAATTATCCGCATAAGCGTTTTTTACCTGTTCAAGTTCATGCCAAAAAGATAAATAACTACCTGCATAAACCACATATCCTTCAGATAGATATTGCTTTACTAAAGCAAGTCCTAAACCTCTATCAGCACCGGTTATAAATACATTTCCTTTCATTCTCAATTTCCCCTTACAGATTTATATACCAAATAATAACATATTATATCTATTATAAACACCTTAATGAAAATTTGATAGTCCTTTCAGCAAATTTTTATCATCTTTATAAATAAAATGATTTATTTATCAGATAAATTCGAATTTTAATCTAATATATATTCCTTCAAATCAGATTTTATTAATAATAATTCAATTATATCGGTAATATATTTAATGTTTGGATTTTCGGAAACATTTCTTTTCACATTTACATAAAATTCTAGAAATTTAAGAAATTCTTTATCGGATAAATACTTAATACTCATTGCGACATATTCATTAAGTTCTTCTTCACCGTTAACAATTCTATTAATGAAGTTAAAATACAAATCCGCAGTCCAGATAATAATATTTTCTTTAATTGAAAAATCCTTAAGTCGGAAGCTATCTTCTCTTTCCTTAAGCCATTTGCCATATAATTCATCAAAGCCTTCAACATATAATCCATTTTCATTATAGCGCAATTCATTCACGTAAATTTATAAGCAAAAATGTCTTCTTTAAATTTATGTGGTATTTTCGAATTACTGTAGAAATATTTTTTCGTATCTAATTTATACATCGCAAATTGATAGTTATTTTTATCTACCACAATTAAAGTATTATTATCCTCATTTAAAAAAGCTCTCTTAATATAATATACTTCACTTTCTTTATTAATTTCTGATAATTTATCGAGAATAACCCAATCAACACGGATATTTTTTTGTTTATATTCATTTTTAATACCGTCTAGTTTATTAGCAGTCATTGTTTTATCATCAATTTCTATTCCTAGTTTAATACCGTTAATTTCAATCGATAAATCAGTCCAGTGCTTATTAATAATTCTGTCGTCTTTTATAACTTTATTATTGCTATTAATACTGGCAAAGTGATTATACAGTATTTCCTTTACCTCTTTCCAAGCTTTTGAACGTTTACTGTTTAATTTGGAAAATCGGGCATAATCACATTCATCGGAGTTATCTATATGGGCAAAATGAGCATCTCTTATTTCTCCTCTTTTATAGATAACGGGTTTCAAACAATTCGCACATAATAATATTCTTTTTTTCCCGATGGTTCTAACGTACTTTTCTAGTTCAAAATCCGTTTTAACATCAACGGCATATAAATTATCATTATTATAAATACATCTCTCCATATATCCTCCGACCAATATACCTAATAAAATTATACCAAATTTTCAAAAAAATATCGATATATCTTATTTATATATAAAAAGCATCATTTTAGTGATGCTTATCTAAATCCTTTTTTTATATATCATAATATTTAACATGCCTGGAATACACAATAAAGGTGCCAACCCAAAAAATAAAAATTAAAATTAAATTCATAATAAATATACCTTTATTCTCAATTTGATATAATGGTATTATCATATAATCTTGCAAAAGCTCTTTGTATCGATAAATAAATGATATAGAGGTTATTATATGATAAGAATACAGAGCAAATAAAGAAGAAAATACGAAACATATTATTTTTATCGTATCAGACATTATCAGCTTAAAATAACTTGTAATAACAGTCGCTAAATAAACTATGGTAAGCAGTAGAACAAAGACTGATAATACATATATCAATCGATAATCGGTAAATATTTTTTTAAATTCCTTATACATTAATGGTGTAATTAAGAGCCTTTTTGACTTATTAAAGATTATTATTATAATCCATATTAAGATAAAAGTTTCAATTAAAGACAGCAGTATTAACGGTGTAGTAAAAAATTCAAATAGTTTTGAAATAGTAGAAATAGAAAAAAAATTACGTCCAGCCGAAAAGAAGCGGTAATCGAATAAATCTTTAATTTCAAATCTTATGATAAAAAATAATTGTATGACATACGCTAAAGCACCAATTAATATCAAATAATATTTACGAAAAACGGCTGTCAGAAAATTGTTATAATTTATTAACCCTTGTTCTTCTTTCATAATATCAGTATCATCAACTGTTTCTGTTTCTTGATGGTTAATAAATATAAAAATAAATACCAACCATATTATGTTGCTAGATATCGAAATAATTAATCCACCTAATATGGTAGCAATATATACAAAAGGATTTATACTTATCAAGGAATATTTACTGAAAAAATTAAAATTAACCATGGTTTCATTAAACTTAAAACCTTTAGAAATTATATCTAGTATTAATATGACTATAAAAAATATAAAAGATTTATATTTATCTTTCCCTTATTTATTACAAGATTGCCCAGAAAAATAATGATGCAAAAGTTAAGAATTAGTGGAAGAAAATCCATAAATAGTGAAAAATAATGGTAAGCGTTGAAAGATCCTTTATCATCGAATTGGAAACTTAATAAAATTAATAAACTTACAATAAATGATAAACTGCTTTCTATAAAAGAAATTACATGGAATAATAAAAGTGAAGATATCAAAGCATATAATAAATAAGAAGATTTAACCGTACGGTTATCCAAGCATATCTTGATTAAAACCCACATGATTATACTGACAATTGCCAATCCCATCAATAAAAATAAATACTGAGTTCCCATGTAGGCAGCTTTTTTTTCAATCGGTAGCCTGAACCTAGAAATATATGGATCCTTCTTTCACATATTTATTTGTGTGGTCATTTTATTAATCAATTCAATGATTTATTATATATATTATACCATTTTCTAGAAATTTCCGATAAATATTTTTATTTTTTAATTAAAAAAGCATCATTTTACTGATGCTTAACTAAAATCCTTTTTATCATACATCATAATTTCGGACATGTCTGGAATACACAATAAAAGTACCAACCCAAAAAATATATAATGAAATTATGCTCATATTAATTATAACATTATTCGCAATTTGATATAAAGGTATTAACATATAATCTTGATATAAATCTTTGTATCCATATAATGAAGAGGAAAATCCAATAAATAAATCCAAAGTAATTAATGAAAAAAATACGATACATATTATCTGGATAATACCAGACCTAATCAGTTTAAAATAATTTGTAATAACAATCGCTAAATATACTATGATAAATAGTTGAATAATGGTTGAAAACCAATGAAATTGATCTATAATTACATCTTTAAATCCCTTGTCAATTATTATATCATGCAAAAACATTGCCCATATATATAATAATCTAATTATATTTATACTAAGTAAAAGCAATAATGGTGTAATAAAGAACTTTTTTGACTTACCAAAGACTATTATTATAAACCAAATAAAGATAGCTGTTTCAATTAATAACATCAATACAAATGGTATACTAAAAAATTCAAAAAGTATTGAATTAATACTAGAAAAAAAACTATGTCCAGTTGAAAACAAGCGGTGATCGATTAAATCTTTTATTTTAAATCTTACGATAAAAAATAATTGTATGATATATGGCAAAGCACCAAATAATATTAAATAATATTTACGAAAAACAGCTATCAAAAAATTGTTATAGTTTATTAACCCTTGTTCATCTTTCATAATATCAGTATCATCAACTGTTTCTGTTTCGTGATAATGGTTAATAAATTTTAAAATAAATGCAAACCATATAATTCTACTAAATATCGACAAAATGTATCCACCTAATATGGTAATTTCACTGATATTATTAAAGTTAACTATTATTTAACTAAAACCATTCATATAAAAAATGATATTTATTATAAATAAGATTGTAAAAAATATTCGTAAATTATGTAAAAGATTTATATTCATCTTTCCCTTGTTTAAAACAAGATTGCCTAGAAATAAGATGATACAAAAATCAAATATAAGTGTAAGCAAATAAGAAAGTAGTATCATATAACCATAAAAAGTAAGATTTTTGAATTGCACATTTAATAAAAATTGTAAATATCCTATAAATCTTAAACTACTATCTATAAAAGAAATTGCATGCAATAGTAAAAGCGATGAAATCAAAGCATATAATAAATATGAAGATTTAACCGTACGGTTATCCAAGCATATCTTAATTAAAAACCATATGATTATAGTGACAATGACCAATCCCCTCCAAAAAAAAGGCATAACATCCGAGGTGGCACCATTTTTTTCAGCCGGTAGCGTAACAAAAACATATGAAATAATATTAAGTAACAATGAACAGCTTGATACCGCAATAAAAAACCTAACCAATTTTTTTAAACTTTTTGACAATACATCGTGAAAATGTAAATACATCATAATTACCCCCCTTAAAGTAGATTTTTATAATTGAATACACATAATAAAGCCTTCTCATATTTATTTGAGAAGTTATTT
>JAWLBU010000005.1:0-69409 GCA_041687555.1 Haloplasmataceae bacterium
GAAAGGAGAAGTATGGGAAGAAAATTATATTTGATTTTTATCTTTTTTTCTTTATTATATTTATCCGGATGTGATGATTTTTTAAAAATCATGAATAATAATTCGCAAACAACTAGCACGGAATTATTAAATAACGTACCGGTATTTTCAGAAATACCGGCTTATCTAGCTATAGAGTATGGTACTAATCTGGATATGTTGAGTTTGGGGTTAAAAGCTCATGATATTGAGGACGGTGACTTAACAAATAACATAGCGTGTGATGTAAAGGATACGTCAACTTTGAAAGTAGGTACTCATAAAGTAACTTATACCGTTATCGATAAAGATAAGAACAAAGAAACTCTCACTGTTACATTAATAGTAAAAGATACAACAAAACCTATATTTTCGAATATACCAACCAATCAAATTATCAAGTACGGTACTAGATTAAATTTACTGAATTTAGGATTAACGGCTAGTGATAATGTGGATGGTGATTTAACAAATAGTATAACAGTAGATAGAAAGTATACATCTTCTTTAGCGGTAGGTAAACATACAATTACTTATTCTGTAAAAGATACTGCCGGAAATGAAGAATCTACCTATTTAACAATCATTGTATATTCTGATACAACAGATGCGAAATACTTTACTTTAAATTCCGATGGAGATACCATAATAGATTATGATGTGAGAGGTGGAGATGTTGTTGTAATTCCTCAATATATTAATGGGAATTTAATTACTACAATTGGAAAAGATGCATTTTCTGGTAAATTTATATCAAATATAGTAATACCTGATGGTGTAACAGCAATTGAAGATAGAGCATTTGCTGAGAATAGAATCAACAACATAATAATACCAAAAAGTGTTACAACAATAGGAGATTATGCGTTTTATTCTAATTCTTTATATGATGTAACGATACCGGAAAGTGTGAATTCAATTGGAATTAATGCATTTGATTATTTTAATCTCAACCGTTTTAATATAAGTGAAGACAATCCGAAATATAAATTAGAAAACAATTTATTAATGACAAAAGATAATCTGACATTGATTGCACAAATAGGATGGCGTAGTAACGTAACAATACCGGAAAGTATAACAACGATAGGAGATTATGCATTTTATAATACAAGCTTAAAAAATGTAATAATATCGGAAAATGTAACGAAGATAGGCAAATATGCCTTTTTTGGAAATTTTATTGAAAGTGTAATGATACCTGATAATGTGACAACAATTGGAATTAATGCATTTGATTATTATAAATTAAAAAGTCTTGTTATAAGTGAAAACAATTCGAAATATAGATTAGAAAACAATTTTCTATTAACAAAAGATAATCTGACATTGGTTGCATTAATCGGTAAACATAATAGTGTATCAATTCCTGATGGGATAACAACAATAGGAAATTTAGCCTTTTATAATAATAAATTAACAAGTGTTATAATACCAAATACTGTAAAGACAATAGGGGATAGTGCTTTTATTGAAAACAATTTGTCAAGTTTAGAATTACCTAATAGTGTTACTACAATTGGATCAAGTGCATTTACAAATAATTTATTAACAAGTTTAACAATACCTGATAGTGTAACAACAATTAAAGACCATGCCTTTTCTGGAAATAAATTAGAAAATGTCGTAATTTCCAAAAACATAACAACAATAGGTAATAATGCCTTTCATTCAAATAATTTAACTAGTGTAATAATACCAGATGGTGTAAAAATAATAGAAGAAGGTGCATTTTCTAATAATCATTTAACGAGTGTAATAATACCTGAAGGTGTGAAAATAATAGAAGAAGCGGCATTTGCTTATAATAAAATAAAAAATGTAATAATACCGAACAGTGTGATATCAATAGGATATAAAGCGTTTCATGATAATAATTTAAAGAATATTATAATAAAATGGGACAATACTAGATTTAATGATGAATGGCTTGAAATAGGTTTTCCGATAGAGTTAAAACCTTAAGGAAATTATTTGAATGATTAGATAAAAAAAGTTGCATAGGCAACTTTTTTTTAAATATGAAACTTTTTGACTAAATATTTATGTATTTTATATCTATTGTCCAAATAAATCATAAATAAAGTAAACGGTATTAAGACAAGGAGTACTATAAAAGACCAGGTGAGTTTAAGTTCATTTCTTAAATATCTTTGAATGAGTAAATCAATTCCAAAACAGAGAATACCGGTGTTTACAGATAATGTAATAACAATTAAACGCCAGTTATATATATAAGTACGGATAAATAAATAAGATATTATCGTAATGATAAATACTAATCCGTTTATCGGCAGAACTAATTTTGAAAAGGCGGAGGTGTTATTAAGACCTAAGGTAACCAGTAATATAAAGATACCTGTTGCGATAAAATTAAGCGTAATTTTTAAAATTGTATTTTTTATCTTATTGATAAAGACGGATGATAAATAAATCCATATAAGTATGATAGATAATGTCACATAATATGACCATGAAATCTTATGATTAATTATTATATTTAAAATCGGAAAATAAATACTTAATATTAATGCATCAAATGTGATATACCAAAACAATTTCTTATTTAATTCCATGAAAGGTAAACCGATAATTAAAAAAAACAAAGTAATGGAAATTATCGGTATTATCGACCAGTCAATATTAAAACCGATGGATAAGTCGATAATCAGTAATGTGAAGATCGAAATAAACGATAACATAAGCAGGATGAAGGCGGTCAAACCCAATTTATTTTTCTTTTCTTTGATTTCAATGTCTTTCTTTTTTTCTTTTTTTGTTATGATCACATTTGTTTTTAAGTGTTCAAGAGATAGACCGGCAATTTCTTCATCCTTTAAAATAATGGTATTACAAAGAGGGCAAAAGCGATTCTTTTCTTCTTCGATTAAGACTCCGCATTTCATACAATATTTCATATATTATCACCACCATGATTTTCAATTTGAACTTTTAAACCTAATTGAACCAATTTACGGAAAAAGATTGTTTCAACCCTAGCTATTTTTGTGTTTCTGCCAAAGGATATGTATAAATTATTTTTATAACCGGTAACGGCACAGGAACATTTTGTCAACGGGCATGGTCCTAAAACAAAATCGATTCGTTCCACATGCTTTTCGATGCTCTCAGGCAATTTTATTAATCCTATGTTGGAAATGGTGCCGGAGAATGTATCCGCACCTACGGCTTTATAGATAAACGGTGTTACTACGGTTTTTAACATCAAAGGCAATAATCTTACAAAAAGTGTTTTTTCCGTTTTATAATTTTGTACCTCAAGCTTTAATAAGCTATCTATATCGGTCTTTTCCTTAAAGTATTGATTGAGAAAATCAATGATTTCCGTTAGGGTATAATCTTTATCAGGTGTTAAGGAAGGGGTAATATACAATGAAAAGTTTCGCATTGTATTGCTTTGAATTCTTTTCCGCATATTGATTGGAACCTGAATTGCGACCGGTTTTCTTTTTCTTGCCTTTTTTATCTGCTCATTTTGAATTTCAACCATCGCTTGCAGATATATTGCGGTTAATAGAATAGTGATACTGCAATTATGCTTTTTTGCCGTTTCATGGATGTCAAAGGCATTAATTATCCCATAAATCACATTATACTGATCGCGTTTTATTAGGCGATCCTTCAAATGGAAAACATTTTTAATGATTTTATCCTTCTTATTATGGGACTTTAAGTATCTTTTTCCCATTATGCTATGGGTGTCTTCATATTCTTTTTCATCAATTTCCGAGTTTATATCTTTGATCCATTCGTTTAGTGATACCTCATAACCTGATAATCTCAAATATTCATGGACTAAAGTATTTAAAAAGATTAAACAGGCAGTGCCGTCGGCTAGTATATGATTGAATTCCACGGATATTTTATTATTTTTATATAAAACACGGAATAAATAACCGTTTGTTTCTTCCTTAATCATTCTTCTGCATGGGTCCTTAATATCCTGATACACATCTAATTCCTTATGATTTTCCTCAAGATAGTACCAGAAAAATCCCCGTTTTAATGTGACTTTATAATAAGGAAAACGGACGATGACTCTGTTAAGTGCTTCCAATAATCTGCTTTTTATAATATAAACATCAAGTGTGGCACTAAAACGATAGACAGTCGTGATATATTCCGATTCAATTAATGGGTATATTTTTGCGGCATTATCAAGTTTCATCCATTCATGTTTCATATATCTTACTCCTATAAAGAAAAAAGTCTTCAACTTTATTATAAGCCAAAGACATAAAAAATTATATAATTCTGTTTAAAAATTAATTAAAAGAAAAGAAAATATCCCAATACAAGTATACCTAAGATAATCCTATACCAGCCAAACACTTTAAAATCTTTATTCTTAATATAACCCATAAGGAAACGAATCGTAAGTAATGATACGACAAAAGCAACGGACATACCGATGATTAATATGAGGATTTCTTTTTGCGTAAAATCAAAACCAAATTTGACAAGTTTTAATCCGCTGGCACCAATCATGATTGGTATGGACATAAAAAAGGAAAATTCAGCGGCGATGAATCGTGACGATCCTAATAATATGGAACCGAGTATTGTGGCTCCTGACCTTGATGTACCGGGTATTAGGGATAATACCTGAAATAATCCGATATAGAATGCTGTTTTATATGTTAAATCATTGAAACTGGTAATTTTGGCTGTTTTATTTCTGTTTAGATTTTCCACTAAAATAAATAATACACCGTAAACAATTAACATAATACTGACGGTTTGAAAATTATAAAAATGTTCATCCAAAAAATCATCAAAGAAAAATCCCAAAATAGCAGCCGGTAGCGCCCCTACCATAACCTTATACCATATTTGCCAGGTTAGTTGTTTTTCCTCCTTGGATTTTTTTGCTGAAAAAGGATTGAGCTTTTGAAAATAAAGAAAAACGACTGCCATGATAGCTCCCAATTGGATTACGACCAGAAACATTTCTTTAAAAGCGCCGGATGCGTCTAGCTTAATAAATTCATCCAGTAAAATCATGTGACCGGTACTGCTAATCGGTAACCATTCGGTAATACCTTCGAGGATACCTAAAATGATGATTTTGATTAATTCGATAACAGACATATTTTTCCTCCGTTTAAATTTATCCAATAGTAATTATAGCACAGCAAACAATCGATTAGAAGTTACCTTTTAGATATACTTTTTATTGCTAAAAATTAGAAAGAATACATTAAATAAGAAAAAAAAGATATAATTAATAAATGAGTGTATAATTTTTTGCTTTTGGCAAATCTTAATGTTTTGCTTAAAATTAAGCTATATGAATAGCAAAAAAAACTACAAAAAATTGTTGCATTTGCCTTTATAATAGTATATAATAGTAAAGTCTATGACTAGCGTAGAAGTGGGAGGTTGCTGATACACCCGGCCGCTTTGCCATGGCGAGGTGCTATCAGGTTTAATTTCCATGGAGCAGTCTATTGCGAAATAGGCGAAAGGAGGAACAAAATAATGGCAAATCAGAAAATTAGAATTCGCTTAAAAGCGTATGACCACAGATTAATTGATCAATCAGCGAAAAAAATTGTGGAAAGTGCAAAAAGATCCGGAGCTAATGTTTCAGGACCAATTCCACTACCAACTGAAAGACAGGTTTTTACTGTATTACGTGCGGTTCACAAATATAAAGATTCACGTGAACAATTCGAAATGCGTACACACAAACGCTTGATTGACATAATCGACCCAACTCCACAAACGATTGATGCTTTAATGCATTTAGAGTTGCCATCGGGCGTGGATGTAGAAATCAAATTATAATTTTTTAGGAGGTGTAACTCATGGCCAAAGGAATCTTAGGTAGAAAAATAGGTATGACATCAATCTTTGATGCCAACGGATATTTAATTCCTGTTACGGTAGTACAAGCTTTACCTAATGTCGTACTACAGAAGAAAACAGTTAAGACTGACGGATACGATGCTGTTCAATTGGGTATGGAAGACTTAAGACCTGCATTAGCAAACAAGCCAAAAACTGGTCACGCTGCTAAAGCTGAAACAGCACCTAAGCGCTTCGTTAAAGAAATTTATGGTTCGGAAATGATGAGCTATGAAGTTGGTCAAGAGGTTAAAGTAGACATTTTTGCAGCTGGTGATTATGTTGATGTAACCGGGACTTCAAAGGGTAAAGGATATTCCGGTGCGATTAAACGTAATAATCAAAATCGTGGACCTATGGCGCACGGTTCCGGATATCATCGTGGTGCCGGTTCTATGGGTAGTATCGATGCGGCACGCGTATTTAAAGGTAAAATCTTAGCCGGTCAACTTGGTGGAGATACGGTAACTATTCAAAACCTTCAGGTTGCAAAGGTTGATACCGATAAAAATGTTATCTTAATTAAAGGTAACGTACCAGGCGCTAAGAAATCTTTAGTAGTTATTCATAACGCTGTTAAAAAGTCTGTTAAATAATAGTTGAATTATAGAAAGGAGGACCACACAATGCCAGTTGTTGCATTATATAATCAAAGTGGTACAAAAGTTGGAGATATTCAATTAGCTGATTCAGTTTTCGGAATTGAACCAAATGAGCAAGTACTACATGAAGCGGTATTAAAACAAAGAGTATCCCTTCGTCAAGGAACTCATAAAGCGAAAACACGTACCGAAGTATCCGGCGGCGGTAAGAAACCATATTCGCAAAAGGGTACGGGTCGTGCTAGACAAGGCTCAATACGAGCACCTCAATGGCGTGGAGGTGGAGTTGTATTTGGTCCAATCCCAAGAACTTATTCGTATAAATTAAATAAAAAAGTAAGCAGATTGGCTTTAAAATCAGCTTTATCACAAGTAGTACGCGAAAACAGTCTTGTTGTTTTAGAATCTTTGAACTTTGATTCTCCAAAAACAAAAGATATGATAAATGTTTTAAATAATTTGAAATTAAATAATAAGGTATTAGTAGTTACGGCTGAAGAAAATGTTAATGTATTATTATCGGCTCGTAATATACCGGGTGTTTTGACAATTACTGCAAGTAGCATTAATGTTTATGACATATTAAATGCTAACCATGTATTAATTACTCAGGATGCCGTTAAAAAAGTTGAGGAGGTGCTTGGATAATGAGAGATCCAAAAGAGATCATTAAGCGCCCAATTATAACTGAAAAAACATCAGATTTAATGGCGAAAGATAATAAATATACTTTTGTTGTCGATAAAAAAGCTAATAAAACAGAAGTTAAGTACGCTGTTAAAGAATTATTCAAGGTTGAAGTCGAACAAGTTAACATTATGAATGTCAGACCTAAAAGACGTCGTGTTGGAAAGTACATAGGACTAAAACCGGGATATAAAAAAGCAATTGTTAAATTAGCTTCTGGAAATACCATTGAGTATTTTGAAGTATAACGGATAAGAAGTATATCTAACGTTAAAAGAACAGGAGGAAAGTTAGATGCCAATTAAAGTATATAAACGTACAACAAATGGCCGTCGTAATATGTCCACACTTGATTTTACGGAAATTACGTCCACTACACCTGAAAAAACATTATTAGCACCATTGACAAAAAATTCAGGACGTAATAATCAAGGTAAAATTACCGTACGTCATCAAGGCGGAGGACATAAACGTAAATATCGCGTAATCGATTTTAAACGTAATAAAGATAATATAGTAGGGAAAGTTGCTACTATTGAATATGATCCTAATCGTTCAGCCAATATTGCTTTAATAAATTATGCTGACGGTGAAAAACGATACATTTTAGCTCCTAAAGGATTAAATGTCGGTATGGAAGTTATTTCAGGTGACAATGTTGATATTAAAATCGGTAATAGCTTACCAATCGGAAACATTCCTGTAGGTACAACAATCCATAATATCGAATTAAAACCGGGAAAAGGTGGACAACTAATTCGTTCTGCCGGTACTTCGGCTCAGATTTTAGGGCGTGAAGATCGCTATGTTTTAGTTCGTATGCCTTCTGGTGAAGATAGAAAAATTTTAAATACTTGCCGTGCTACTATTGGTGAGGTTGGAAATGAATACCACAGTCTGGTAAGAATCGGTAAAGCCGGTCGTACCCGTTGGTTAGGTAAAAGACCTACTGTACGTGGTTCTGTAATGAATCCAAATGATCATCCACACGGTGGTGGAGAAGGAAGACAACCTATTGGTTTACCATCTCCTATGACTCCATGGGGTAAACCTGCTCTTGGATTAAAAACACGTAATCGTAAGAAAGCTTCTAGTAAGTTAATCATACGACGTAAAAATGATAAGAAATAATTAATTTAAGAGGCGAAAGGAGGAACTTTTAATGGGACGTTCTCTTAAAAAAGGACCTTTCTGTGATGATCATTTAATGAAAAAGGTTGTGGCATTAAATGAATCAGGTCAAAAAAAGGTTATTCAAACATGGTCAAGACGTTCAACAATTTTCCCACAGTTTATTGGACATACAATTGCTGTTCATGACGGCCGTAAACATGTGCCGGTATATATTACAGAAGATATGGTAGGACATAAATTAGGTGAATTTGCTCCTACGCGTACTTATTATGGACATGATAAAGAAGACAAAAAGGCTAAAAAATAATTGAGAGGAGGATTAAGGAATGGAAGCTAAAGCTGTAGCAAAAACAATTCGGATAGCTCCTCGTAAGGTTCGCTTAGTTATAGATTTAATTCGAGGAAAAAATGTAGGAGAAGCTTTTGCAATTTTAAAGCATACAGATAAAAGAGCTACGACTCCTGTAGAAAAGACATTGAAATCGGCAATTGCCAATGCTGAACACAATAATAATATGGATTCTCATAATCTCTATATTAAAGAGGCTTTTGTTAATGTCGGACCTACATTAAAACGCATGCGTCCTCGTGCAAAAGGACGTGCAGGATTAATAAATAAAAGAACAAGCCACATCACAATAGTAGTGGCAGAAAAATAATCAGAAAAGGAGGGACGAACCGTGGGTCAAAAAGTTAGTCCAGTTGGTTTACGTATAGGTATCAATCGCGATTGGGAATCACGTTGGTATGCCGAAAAAGATTATGCAGACCTACTGCTTGAAGATATAAAGATTCGTAAGTACTTACAAGAATATTATAAAAATGCCGCTGTTTCTAAAATTGAAATAGAACGCTCAAAAAATAGAGTTAAAATTACTGTTCACACTTCTAAACCAGGTATGGTCATTGGACGTGAGGGTGCAGTAAAAGATACGGCTATAAAGGAATTACAAAAATTAACCAATAAAACAATCTTTATAAATATTGTTGAAATAAAGAAACCGGAATTGGATGCACAATTAGTTGCGCAAAGTATTGCCGAACAATTAGAAAATCGTGCATCATTTAGAAGAGCGCAAAAGAGTGCAATTTCACGAGTTTTAAAAGCTGGTGCAAAAGGATGTAAAACATTGGTTTCAGGTAGATTAGGCGGTGCTGAAATCGCCCGTTCCGAAGGTTATAGCGAAGGAAACGTACCTTTACATACATTACGTGCTGACATTGATTATGCATGGGCCGAAGCTTTAACTACTTATGGTAAATTAGGTGTTAAGGTATGGATCTATAAAGGTGAAATTTTACCTGAGAAAAATGTTGAAGAACAAGATAAAGAAAAACAAAGCAAACCGGTAAAAAAAGAAGCAAATAAAGATAGTAAAGAAAAAACTGCTCGTAAACCTCGAGCAAAGAAAAACTATAATGAAAAGAAGGAGGGAAAATAAGCTATGTTAATGCCTAAACGTACAAAATTCCGTCGTCCTCATCGAGTAAAATACGAAGGAAAAGCAACTTCAGGTACAACTGTT
Source organism: Haloplasmataceae bacterium (assembly GCA_041687555.1). Classification (GTDB taxonomy): domain Bacteria; phylum Bacillota_I; class Bacilli_A; order Haloplasmatales; family Haloplasmataceae; genus JAWLBU01. The sequence goes on from JAWLBU010000005.1 coordinate 9,839, forward strand.
GCGTTCGGTGAATATGGATTAGTAGCTGCAACCGGTGCTTGGATCACAAGTCGTCAAATCGAAGCAGCCCGTGTTGCGATGACACGTTTTATGAAACGTGATGGTAAAGTTTGGATTCGAATTTTCCCTCATCTGGCTAAGACAAAAAAACCATTGGAAGTCCGTATGGGATCCGGTAAAGGTGCTCCTGAGGACTGGGTAGCTGTTGTACAAGAAGGAAGAATTATGTTTGAAATTGCAGGCGTAAATGAATCAGTTGCTCGCGAAGCATTCCGTTTAGCTTCTCATAAACTGCCTGTCAAAACTAAATTCATAATTCGCGAAAATGGTGGTGATAGTCGTGAAAGCTAATGAAATTAGAAATTATTCCACTACTGATTTATTAAGCAGAATTGAAGAATTAAAAAACGAATTATTTAACCTAAGATTTCAATTAGCAACAGGACAATTAGAAAATACAGCTCGTATAAAACAAGTTAAAAAAGATATCGCTCGGATGAAAACAATCATTCGTGAACGAGAACTTAATGACTAGTTGAGAGGAGGTTATGTTCATGGAAAATAACCATAAAACACGCAAACAATTAGTAGGTACCGTTGTTTCAAATAAATGCGAGAAAACTATTTCCGTTCTAGTTGAAACATATAGAAAACATCCTCTTTATAATAAACGTGTGAAATATTCTAAGAAATATGCTGCTCATGATGAGAATAATATAGCTGAAATGGGTGACAAGGTTAGAATTGAAGAAACTCGCCCATTGTCAAGAACTAAACATTTTCGTTTGGTTGAGATAGTTGAAAAAGCTATCAAGATTTAATAGATTTTGGAAAACTGAAAGGAGGTCCAAATCATGATTCAACAAGAGTCACGCTTAGTTGTCGCCGACAACACGGGTGCACGTGAAATTTTAGTAATAAGAGTTGTGGGTGGATCAAAACATAAATTTGGTAATATTGGTGATGTTGTCATCGCAACTGTTAAAGATGCTATTCCAGGCGGGGTAGTAAAAAAAGGTGAGATTGTTAAAGCGGTTATTGTAAGATCTAAATATGGTATTAACAGACCTAACGGTACTTTAATTAAATTTGATGATAATGCCGCTGTAATTATACGTGATGATAAATCGCCTAGAGGTACTCGTATTTTTGGACCTGTAGCGAGAGAATTACGTGACCATGACTTTATGCGTATTGTTTCTCTGGCTCCAGAAGTTTTATAATTTCGAGAATGAAAACCTTAAACTAGGAGGTGCAATCAGATGCATATTAAAAAAGGTGATATAGTTCAAGTTATCGCAGGAAGAGGTAGTTCTGCCGCTGATGTCACTAAAAGACAAGGTAAAGTACTACGTGTATTTCCTAAAGAAAATAAAGTCATTGTGGAAGGCATTAATATAAATAAAAAACATATGAAGCCAAATCAAGCAAATCAACAAGGTGGTATTGTTGAATTTGAAGCACCAATTCATGCTTCTAACGTACAGGTTGTTGATCCGGTTACGAAAAAACCAGTACGTATCGGTCATAAATTTGTGGAAAATAAAGAAGGAAAATTGGTTAAAGTTCGTTATACCGTTGGCAAAAATGCTTCAGGCGAAATATTAGATAATCCAAATAAAGATTATTTTAGAAAGTAATAACAAACTTTGAAGGGAGGTTCAACCCAAATGAGTCGTTTACATGATAAGTACAATAATGAAGTTATGCCCGCATTAACTAAAAAGTTTGGTTATACTTCAGTTATGCAAGTACCAAAATTAGAAAAAATCGTTGTTAATATGGGTGTTGGTGATGCAATTGCAAATTCCAAGGTTTTAGATGATGCTGTTAGTGAATTAGCAACCATTACCGGACAAAAACCGGTAATAACTAAAGCAAAAAAATCAATTGCTGCGTTTAAATTACGTGAAGGAATGCCAATTGGTTGTAAGGTAACTTTACGTGGTGAGCGCATGTTTGAATTTTTAGATAAATTAATTTCCATTTCATTACCACGTGTTCGTGACTTTAATGGAGTATCGAAAACCGCTTTTGATGGAAGAGGAAACTATACGTTAGGTATCAAAGAACAACTAATATTCCCTGAAATCAACTATGATAAAGTTAATAAAGTTCGTGGAATGGACATAGTCATTGTTACAACTGCTAAAACAGACGAAGAATGCCGCGAATTACTAGGCCAACTCGGTATGCCATTTAAAAAGTAAGAAGGAGGCGTAGGTAATGGCTAAAACATCATTAATTAATAAGTCGCATAGAAAACAAAAATTCTCAGTGCGCGAATATACACGCTGTGAAAGATGTGGTCGTCCACATTCAGTATTGCGTAAATTTAAATTATGCCGTATTTGTTTCCGTGATTTAGCTTATAAAGGACAAATTCCTGGTGTTAAAAAATCAAGTTGGTAATTATAAAAAATAAATTCTCATTTAATGGGAAGGAGGAAATAATAAATGGTTATGACAGATCCTATTGCGGATATGTTAACGCGTATTAGAAATGCTAGTCAAATGCGTCATGAAGTCGTTGAGTTGCCTGCTTCTAGAATTAAATTACAGATTTTAGAATTATTAAAGCATGAAGGCTATGTTAATGACGTTGAATATATTGAAGATAATAAACAAGGTATTTTACGTGTTTATTTAAAATATGTTAAAAACGAACGTGTTATAAAAGGTTTAAAACGTATTTCAAAACCAGGTTTGCGTGTATATGCCAAAACTGAAGAATTACCTAAGGTATTAAATGGTTTAGGTATAGCCGTTATTTCTACTTCGGAAGGAATAATGACTGATAGAGAAGCACGTCAAAAACGAATTGGCGGAGAAGTATTAGCTTATATTTGGTAATAAATAAATAATCGGACAGGAGGTGTGTTGTGCAATGTCTCGTATCGGAAGAAAACCAATCGAGGTTCCTAAAAATGTAGAAGTTAATGTTGATAACAATTTCGTTACCGTAAAAGGCCCACTAGGTCAATTATCATACCAATTTAAAGATAATATCAATATCGAAAAACAAGAAGATAAAATTGTTATCGCCCGTAATTCTGATTTAAGAGAAGAAAGAGCACTTCATGGTACCACTAGAGCAGTCATCAATAATATGATTGAAGGTGTGACAAAAGGTTTTTCTAAGGAATTAGAAATTAGAGGCGTAGGGTACCGTGCTACTTTAAAAGGAAATATATTAAATCTTGCTTTGGGAAAATCCCATCCTGAGGATATTCAAATTCCGGCAGGAATTACTGTGGAAGTTCCTAAAAATACAACAATTATCATTAAAGGTTGCGACAAACAATTAGTAGGTGAGTTCGCGGCTAATATTCGTAAATTACGTGCTCCAGAACCTTACTTAGGTAAAGGAATTCGTTATGTAAACGAACACGTTATTATTAAAGAAGGAAAAACTGCTAAAAAATAGTAAGAAAGGAGTGGCTTAGTTTATGATAAATAAACCATCACGCAATGAAGTTCGAAAGATAAGACATTTGCGCATCCGTCAAAAGGTTTCTGGAACTCCTGATGTGCCACGTTTAAATGTGTTCCGTTCAGCTAGACATATTGAAGCACAACTAATAGATGATGTGAATCAGGTAACATTGGTTAGTGCGACATCAAAAGATAAAGAATTGAATATCCAAAATGGTGGAAACCAAGAAGCTGCAAAAGTACTAGGTAAAGTAATTGCTGAAAGAGCGCTGGCTAAAGGCATTAAGAAAGTCGTGTTTGATCGTGGAGGATATTTATACCATGGACGTGTAAAAGCTATGGCTGAAGCTGCTCGTGAAGCAGGGCTTGAATTTTAAAGAAGGAGGGAAAACCGATGCGTCAATTTATTGACCCTAACAATTTACAATTAGAAGAGCGAGTCGTTTCGATTAATCGCGTAACCAAAGTCGTTAAAGGTGGACGTCGTATGCGATTTTCTGCTTTAGTCGTTGTCGGGGATAAAAATGGTCATGTTGGATTTGGTACCGGTAAAGCAAATGAGGTTCCTGATGCTATCAAAAAAGCAATTGAAGATGCTAAAAAGAATTTATTTGCCATTCCGATTATTAATACTACAATCCCTCATGCGGTAAATGGAATTTATGGTTCCGGAAGTGTGTTATTGAAACCTGCGGGCGCTGGTACCGGAGTAATCGCCGGTGGACCAATTCGTGCGGTATTAGAATTAGCAGGTGTTAAAGATATATTATCAAAATGTTTAGGTTCACGTTCCGCAATTAATATGGTTCGTGCCACTGTAGAAGGATTAAAACAATTACGCACTGCAGAAGAAGTTGCTGCGTTACGAGGAAAAACCGTACAAGAAATTTTAGGATAAGGAGGGAAACTCCAAATGGCTAAAAATTTAAAGATTACTTTAGTAAAAAGTTTAATTGGAGCAAAACCTGATATACGTAAAAATGCTGAGTCCTTAGGACTTACTAAAGTTAATAGTTCTGTCGTTAAAGAAGATACACCTACAATTCGAGGAATGATTAATAAAATCTCAACTTTAGTTAAAGTAGAAGAAAAATAAACAAGGAGGTGTTTCGCCGTGAAATTACATCAATTAGGATATAATGAAAATGGTGAAAAAATCATTTTCCGTAAATCTAAAAAACGTGTTGGCCGTGGAACCGGTTCTGGTTTAGGAAAAACTGCCGGTAAAGGTAGCAAGGGTCAAAACGCACGTTCAGGTGGTGGAGTTCGTCCTGGATTTGAAGGAGGACAAACCACACTTTTCAGACGTTTACCAAAACGTGGATTTACTAATTTTACAAAGAAAGATTTTATCTTAATTAATTTAGATTTATTAAATAGTTTTGAAAATGATTCTGTTGTAACACCTGAATCATTAAATCAAAATAAAGTTATAACAAATGCGCAATTAGCAAAAGTACAAAAGGGTAAATTAGGTATTAAAATATTAGGAAGTGGTGAGCTTTCAAAGAAACTGACAGTTAAGGCAACAAAATTTACTGCTTCGGCTGTTGAAAAAATTAACGCCAATGGTGGAAATGTTGAGGTGATTTAATGTGTTTAATGCTTTAGTCCAAGCCTTTAAAAATAAAGAGCTTAGAAGACGTATTTATTTCACATTATTTGCATTTGTAATTTTCAAATTAATGACTTTTATTCATGTTCCATTAATTGATTTAGAAGTTTTGGAAAAATTGGAAACAACAACTTTGTTAGGATTTGCCGATGCTTTATCTGGAGGGGCATTAAAGAACTTTTCAATTATCGCTTTAGGGGTTAGCCCATATATTACGGCTTCAATTGTCGTTCAATTACTGGAAATGGATATAATTCCCGTATTATCTGAATGGTCAAAAGAGGGAGAAACGGGAAGACATAAAATTAATCAGTTAACTCGTTATGCTTCTTTGGTATTAGCATTTATCCAGGCTTTGGCAATGGCCATCGGCTTTGATGAATATTATGGTCATGCATTATTAGAAGTACATTCACCATTTGCTTATGTTTACATTGCTTTAGTCATGACCGCCGGTACGGGAGCAACATTATGGTTGGCCGACCAAATTACCGCAAAAGGTATCGGTAACGGAACATCCATGATTATTATGGCCGGAATTGTTTCCAGTTTCCCTTATATGATTAATGACCTGTTAAAGAAATATATCGTTGGAATAAATGAAGCAACAGGTAATTTCAATCAAAAGATTAAAGATTGGCTGGTATTGGATGAACCAAAACAAGCATTGATATTTGTGTTAATTATTTTAGTAATGATTATCATTATTATCGCAATTATATATATGCAAAATGCTACGCGTAAAGTTCCAATCCAATATGCTAACCGAGCTAATTCGGCAACACTTAGAGGTAAAAAAGATTCTCATTTACCTATTAAGTTAAATCCTTCAGGAGTTATTCCGGTAATATTTGCATCCTCATTATTGAGCTTGCCTTTAACGGTTGCATCATTCTTAAAGGAAAATAATCCAACAAGAAACACATTAAATATGATTTTTAATTATAATGAACCAATCGGATTTACCTTATATATATTGTTGATTTTCTTGTTCTCATTTTTCTATGCTTTCGTCCAAGTAAGTCCGGAAAAAGTTGCTGAGAATTTAAGAAAACAAGGATCTTATATTCCGGGTGTTAGACCTGGTAAAGAAACAGAAAATTATATATCCGGAGTATTATTTAGAACAACGGTTATCGGTGCGACATACTTGATGCTTGTAGCTATTTTACCAATTTTATTTATCTTATTTACCGACATACCTAGATCGGTGCAAATTGGTGGAACAAGTTTATTAATCGTCGTTGGTGTTGCCCAAGAATTATTTAGTCAAATTGAAACAAAAACGAAATCACAAAAATATAGTGGTTTTATTAAATGATAGAGGATGAGATTGATATGAAATTGTTGATTATGGGTCCTCCCGGTGCGGGAAAAGGAACACAGGCGGAAAGAATTATTGCGAAATATCAAATCCCTCATATCTCTACCGGAGACATGTTTCGAAAAGCAATAAAAGAAGGCACTGCTTTAGGTAAGAAAGCTAAAAGTTATTTAGACCAAGGCCTGTTAGTTCCGGATGAAATCACAAACGGTATCGTAAGGGAACGTCTTTCCGAACCGGACTGTAAAAAAGGATTTCTTCTGGACGGCTATCCTAGGACAGTAGCTCAAGCGGTTGCTTTAGACGAAATGTTATTTGATTTAAATATGCAGTTAGATGCTGTATTCAATGTCGTCGCCAGTAATTCTCTTCTAATTTCTAGAATTACCGGACGGAGAATTTGTAAAGAATGTGGAGCAACATATCATATTGTAAATAAAAAACCTTTAGTGGAAGGTGTTTGCGATAAGTGCGGCGGAGCTTTATATCAACGTGAAGACGATAATATTGAAACAGTTAACAGTCGCTTAGCAGTATACGATAATCAAACAAAACCATTATTGGATTACTATAGTGCTAAAGGCAATTTATTTAATTTAAATGGTGAGCATGAAGCCGATGAAGTATTTAATGAAATTAATTTAACACTTGGAGGACTTAAGTAATGATTATATGCAAAACTCAACGTGAAATAGAAATTATGCGGCAGGCTGGTCGTATAGTTGCCTTAACTCATAGTGAGTTACGTAAGCATATAAGACCGGGAATTACGACTATTGAATTAGATAAAATAGCTGAAGAAGTAATTCACTCCTATGGTGCTATACCGAGTTTCAAAGGGTATAAAGGTTTTCCCGGAAGTATCTGCGCTTCAGTCAATGAGGAACTTGTTCATGGTATTCCTGGGTCTAGAGTGTTAAAAGATGGTGACATTATTTCAATTGATATCGGTGCTAATTACAATGGTTATCATGGTGACTCTGCTTGGAGTTATCCTATCGGTGAAATATCGGAAAATACGCAGAAGCTATTAAATGTTACGGAGCAATCATTATATGAAGGTTTAAAACAAGCAAAACCAGGTAACAGACTACTAGATATATCTCATGCTATTCAAACATACGTTGAAAATAATGGATTTTCAATTGTTGAAGATTATGTCGGACATGGAATAGGGCAAAAACTTCATGAAGATCCACCTATTCCTAATTATGGCCGTCCGAATCGTGGACCATTGTTAAAAAAAGGTATGACCCTCGCCATAGAACCTATGGTTAACCAAGGTAAGAAAGATGTTACAGTATTACCTAATAATTGGACTGTAGTCACAGCTGATAAAAAATTATGTGCTCATTTTGAGCATACAATTGTTATTACAGATAATGGTTATGAAATCTTAACGCAGGTTTAGTGTGTTTTAAAGGAGGATTTAACTATGTCAAAAGAAGATGTTATTGAAGTAGAAGCTGTTGTGGTCGAGACATTACCTAATGCAATGTTCAGAGTGAAATTAGAGAATGGTCACAAGATTTTGGCTCACGTTTCTGGTAAAATCCGCATGAATTACATACGCATTTTACCAGGAGATAAAGTGACGGTTGAACTGTCACCCTATGATTTAACACGTGGCCGTATAACTTATAGACATAAATAGCTATGAGCTCCAAAAAGATAAGGAGGTTATTGAACAATGAAAGTTAGACCATCTGTAAAGCCTATTTGTGATAAATGTAAAGTTATTCGCCGTAAAGGTAAAGTTATGGTTATTTGCGAAAATCCAAAACATAAACAAAAACAAGGATAAAAAATAGGAGGTGCGTTGAATGGCACGTATCGCAGGAATAGATATCCCACGTGAAAAACGAGTTGTCGTTTCCTTAACATATATATTTGGTATCGGTAGATCAAGAGCCGAACAAATCTTAAAAGATGCAAATGTATCAGAAGATACTCGTGTGCGTGATTTAACTGAAGATGAATTAAACCGTATTCGTCGTGAAGTAGAAAAATATAGAGTCGAAGGAGATTTACGTCGCGAGATTTCTTTAAATATCAAACGTTTAATGGAAATCGGATCCTATCGTGGATTACGTCATCGTAAATCATTACCAGTACGTGGACAAAGAACAAAAACGAATGCACGTACGAGAAAAGGTCCAGCCCGTACTGTTGCAAATAAGAAAAAGGTTACTAAGTAATAAGCGAAGGAGGTTAGTAAATGGCTAAACAAGTACGTAAACGTCGTGTGAAGAAAAATGTCCCAGTGGGAATAGCTCATATTCATTCGACTTATAATAATACAATTGTAACCCTTACAGATGAACAAGGGAATGCTATAGCATGGAGCAGTGCCGGTGCATTAGGCTATAAAGGGTCTCGTAAATCCACTCCATTCGCTGCACAAATGACATCTGAAGCTGCTGCTAAGGCCGCTATGGAACAAGGAATGCAAAGGGTTGAAGTCTCTGTAAAAGGTCCTGGTCCAGGACGTGAAGCAGCTATAAGAGCTTTACAAGCTGCAGGATTAGATATTACTTCTATTAAGGACGTAACACCTGTTCCTCATAACGGATGTCGTCCTCCAAAACGTCCTCGTGGATAATCTATAATCCGGATTTGTTAGATAGAAAATCTTGGGGAAAATTTAAAAAAGGAGGGCTAATGCTATTATGTTACGATTTGAGAAACCGAATGTAAGAATCGAAGAATATGCTAGAGACAGATATTATGGAAAATTCGTGATTGATCCTTTAGAAAGAGGATATGGGATTACCTTAGGTAATTCATTAAGAAGAATACTTTTATCTTCATTACCGGGTGCTGCTGTAACCAATATTAAAATTGAAGGCGTTCATCATGAATTTAGTGCCATATCCGGTGTTGTGGAAGATGTGACAACAATAATCTTAAATATTAAAAAACTGATTTTGCATATCGATTCTGATGACGATAATATTGAAAAAGTTTTAGAAATCCATGCAAGTGGAGAAGGTGTTGTAACAGCTGCTGATATTGAACATGATGAACAGGTTACGATTATAAATCCAAAGTTACATATAGCTACGCTAGCTAAAAACGGTAAACTGGATATGACAATGATAGCTCGTCGTGGTAGCGGATATGTAAGTGCAGATGAAAATAAAAAGTATAATAAAGAAATAGGGCAAATTGCGATTGATTCAATTTATACCCCTATTGAAAAAGTTCAGTATGAAGTTGAGAAGACACGTGTTGGTCAAGATGCCGATTATGATAAATTAATAATCGAAGTTTTTACTAATGGTAGCATAGAGCCACAGGAAGCAATCGCCTTATCATCAAAGATTTTAATTGAACACTTAAATGTATTTGTGGAATTGAATGATCGTGCTAAAATGGCTGAATTCATGATTGAAAGTGAAGAAGACAGCAAGAATAAGATTTTAGAAATGAGTATTGAAGACTTAGATTTATCAGTACGTTCATATAACTGTTTAAAACGTGCCGGTATCAATACCGTGCAGGAACTGGCAAATCAAACTGAAGAAGATATGATGAAGGTACGTAACTTAGGTCGTAAGTCATTAAAAGAAGTTAAAGATAAATTAAATGAATTAGGACTTTCATTACGTCGTAATTAACATCAATTATGGAAGGAGGACCAGAATACGATGGCAAGAGGATATCGTAAATTAGGTCGTAGAAGTGATCATCGTAATCATATGTTACGCAATTTGGTGACTGATTTAATCGTTCATGAACGAATTACAACCACGGAAACACGCGCAAAAGAAGTCCGTTCAATTGCTGAAAAAATGATTACTCTAGGTAAACGTGGTGACTTGCACGCTCGCCGTCAGGTAGCCACATATATTCGTCGTGTTGATGCGGATGAAAATCAAGATGCAATTCAAAAATTATTTTCCGAAATTGCCCCTCGATATAAAGAACGTCAAGGTGGCTACACAAGAATCTTAAAAATAGGAACACGTCAAGGTGATACAGCTCCTATGGTAGTTTTAGAATTTGTCGAATAATTAAAAATGGGGACTTGTGATATTATTATCACCTGTCCTCTATTTTTAAATTGTTTGATTACTTAAAAACAATTACTTTTTTAAGTAATCAAACAATAAATGTGTTATAAATAAAAGAAATTTGTTATAATGTAAATGCTAAGGAATTGTAGGTGATTGACATGAAAAAAGGTGACATTATCATTGGCTTATCCGTTATCATAATCATGCTCATTTTAGGTATTGGTTATAAATTATATATAAATAGTATAGGAACAGAACGATATGTTAACATATATGTAGATAGAGAATTATATAAATCAGTAAAATTAACCGATGAAACCGATGAAAAAATCATGGTTGAAACAGAATATGGATATAATTTAGTTTATATCCATGATAATGGTGTTGAGGTAATTGATGCCGACTGTCCTAATAAAGATGATGTGAGACAAGGATTTGTCAGCATGCCCGGTATTGCGATCATTTGTGTTCCTCATCATTTAAAAATCATTATTGAGGGTGGAGAACCTAAAGAACCGATTAATGATGTTAGAACCTAGGAGGATATATAAAATGCAACCAATTATTAAAATAAATGACTTATACTTTAGTTATGACAACAAGACACTGGCAATCAATAAATTATCTTTAGAAATATACGAAAAAGAATGGGTTTGTATAATAGGTCATAACGGTTCGGGTAAGTCAACATTATCAAAATTGATTATCGGCTTATTAGTACCATTAAAGGGAACGGTAGAAGTTTACGGAAAGATCTTAAGTGAAGAAACGGTTTATGATATTAGAAAAGATGTCGGTATTGTTTTTCAGAATCCGGACAATCAATTTGTCGGTTCAACCGTGATGGATGATATTGCTTTTGGTATGGAGAATCAACAGATTAACCGTGAAGAAATGCTAAGAAGAATCGATTTCTTTACCAAAAAGGTTAAAATGCATGACTTTTTATTATCCGAACCGCAAATGTTATCGGGCGGGCAAAAACAAAGGGTAGCGATAGCCGGTGCACTCGCACTTGATTCAAAGATATTGATTTTTGATGAATCAACCTCAATGTTGGACCCACAGGGCAGGGAAGATATCAATAGCTTAATAAAAGAATTAAAAACCGAAGGTGAAAAAACAATTATTTCAATAACTCACGATATCAACGAAGCCGTAATGGCTGATAGGATCATTGTGATGAAAAACGGACAAGTAGTGGCAAGTGGAACACCTTTAGAAATATTACAGGATGAATCCCTGATGAAAGATTGCGGTTTGGATGTACCGATGACTGTCAAGCTATCACAAAAACTTAAGGAACACGATATGCTTGATAAGTTATATGTCAGACAGGAAGATTTGGTGAGATCATTATGGGAATACAGTTTGAAAAAGTAAATTTTAAATATGCCGAAGGTTCAAGCAGAGAGAATACCGCTTTAATAGATATCGATTTAAATATCGAACTAGGCAGTTATATTGCGGTAATCGGTCATACCGGTTCCGGAAAATCCACAATGATACAACATATGAATGCCTTACTGCAACCTACTAGCGGTATTGTTCAGATATTTGATAAAAAAATAATCGGTGGTAAGAAAAATCGTGATATTAATTCGGTTAGAAAAAGAGTGGGATTAGTGTTTCAGTTTCCGGAATATCAGTTATTTGAAGAGACCGTTGAAAAAGATATTATGTTTGGTCCCATGAACTTTGGTGTTTCTAAGGAAGATGCGGCTAAAAAGGCACGGGAAGTCATCAAATGGGTGGGACTTGATGAAGCTTTTTTGAGCCGTTCGCCATTAAACCTAAGCGGGGGACAAATGCGCCGCATCGCAATTGCCGGGATATTGGCAATGGATCCAGAAGTATTGGTTTTGGATGAACCAACCGCCGGTTTAGATCCTCACGGCCAAAAAGAAATGATGGAGATGTTTAATAATCTCCATGAGAATCATGGCAAAACAATCATCCTAATTACTCATGATATGAATTATGTGGCACAATATGCCAAAAGAGTAATTGTGATGAAGGCGGGAAGATTAGTTTACGACGGTACTCCGGGAGATTTATTTACCCAAGAAAACCTGATAACCGATTATCAACTGGATTTACCCGATATTACCAAGATGATTATTGAAATTGAAAAGAAATTAGACATAAAACTGGATAAACGGATAAATACCGTTGATGAGCTCTCTTTAGCGCTTATCCGTCAATTAGGTGGTGAATCCCATGCTGGATAATATTAAATTAGGGCAATATGTGCATGGAGATTCATGGTATTATCGCCTAGATCCTCGTGCCAAGCTTTTAATGTCAACCTTTTTTATTCTAATTATCTTTTTAGCTTATAATTGGATGACCTTTTTGGGAGCAGCAGTCTTTACCTTTGTAATTGTCCTTACCAGTGGTGTTTCCGTCAAACACTTTTATAGAAGTATCAGGCCTATTTTCTTTTTGATGGCCCTGACCTTTTTCTTAAATCTCTTTTTTTACAGAACCGGGGACCCGTTTCCACCATTAACAGTTTATATCAGTAAAGTAATAGCTTTAGTTTATGGTATATTAGTCGTATTATTAATCGTTTTAAGATTGGCAAAGGTAATTGATAAGTATGTGATTGGTAAAATATTTAAAATCCTGACACTACTTATGATACTCATAAATATTACTATGACGTATATTTTAAAATATACGGAACTCTCATGGACGTTTAATTGGATTATATATAAGGAATCGGTTAGAAATGGCGGATTTATAATTTTACGGTTAATAATGATCATTTCCTTTTCCTCATTACTAACCTTCACCACAAAGCCAACCGATTTAACACTGGCCATCGAAAGAGTATTGACTCCATTTAAACTTGTCAAATTACCGGTATCGGAGCTGGCTTTAATGATTTCCATATCACTAAGATTTATTCCCACACTGTTAGAAGAAACGCAGAAAATATTAAAAGCACAAACATCACGGGGAGCAGACTTCACCGAGGGTAATATAAAGGAAAAGGTAGTGCAGATAATATCCTTGCTGATTCCGATGTTCATCATTTCCTTTAAACGGGCTGAAGATTTGGCCAATGCCATGGAAGCAAGAGGTTATGTACCAGGTAAAAAACGAACAAGTTTAAAAGAATTAAAATGGCATCTTTGTGATACACTCTATGTTTTCAGTTTCTTACTCTTAGCAGCGTATTTTGCCTATTTTTAGATTATTATGGAAGTGAGAACATGTCTTTTCGGATTAAATGCATTGTGTCCTATGATGGCTCAAGATTCTATGGATTTCAAAGACAGGTAAAAAGAAGAACGGTTCAGGCTGAAATTGAAAAGGTTTTAGATATTATTCATAAAAAACCGGTCACAATTCACTCGGCAGGACGAACAGATGCCAATGTGCATGCCCTAGGACAGGTATTTCATTTTGATACGGAACTTAACATACTTCCGGAGAACTGGAAAAGGGCGATTAATTCCATACTTCCAAAAGACATATATATTAAAGAGGTTGAAATTGTTGATGAAACCTTTCATTCGCGTTTCAGTGCAAGAAAAAAAGAATACCGGTATTATATTTCCTTAGATGAGTATAATCCGATTAGATGCCAATATGTATGTTTTATCAATCGCCATCTTGATATCGAGAAAATGACAAGGGCTTTAAAATGTTTTGAGGGAACTCACGATTTTACATCCTTTTCCTCCGGTCAGCATGTTGATAAAGATAAGGTCAGAACTATATATGAGACCAAATTAAATATCAATGATAAGGAATTGGAATTTATTTTTATCGGTAATGGTTTTTTAAGATATCAGGTGAGAATAATGATGGGGACAATTATTGAAATTGGTTTGGGGAAGAAGGATATCGATGTAATCGAATATTTATTTAAGCATTATGATCGCTCAAAAGCACGATACACTGCTGAAGCTCAAGGATTATATTTATGCAGTGTCGAATATTAGGTTTATAAGAGTTTCCTTATATAGAAAGTAGGGATAAGATGATTTTATATAATGGGAAAATATATACGATGGATAATAAAGAAGTTGTGCAAGCTTTAAAGATAGATAATGACAAAATAATTAAAGTCGGTAAAAATGAAGATGTTTTGGCATTAAAAAAGGTCAATGAAGAATGCATCAATTTAGAAGGGAAAACTGTTATTCCCGGGCTAAATGACAGTCATATGCATTTATATGGCTTTGGGGCTATGCTTAAGATGGTAAACTTAATGAATGTGACCTCGATAAAAGATATAATTACCAAAGTACAGGACTTCATAAATGTTCATAAAATTCCTCAGGGCAGTTGGGTAAGGGGAAGAGGCTGGAATCAGGATTATTTTACTGATGGTAAAACATATTTGACAAAGGCTGATCTCGATAAAATATCAAAAGATCACCCCATTATCTTGTCGAGAGCCTGCGGACATATGGCGGTTGTCAATTCTAAGGCGCTAGAGGTGTGCGGAATAGATAAAATGACAAATCAGGTAGAAGGTGGGGAATTTGACCTGGATTTGGGTATATTTAAGGAACACGCATTGGGTCTAATCATGGGAAACATTCCCAAACCGACAATTTTTGAAATAAAACAGGCACTGATGGAAGCAATGAAATATGCCAACAGTAAAGGGTTAACGTCGGTTCAAACTGATGATTTATCCCATGCCGGAACATTTTCCGACGTCTTAAAAGCCTATGAACAGTTACGGGATGAAGGGAAATTAACCTGTCGAATTTACGAACAATGCTTATTGGATAAAGAAGAATTATTGGAATTTATCTCTTTGGGGTATAAAACAGGTGTCGGAGATGAATATTTTAAAATCGGTCCTTATAAAATATTAAGTGACGGGTCATTGGGTGCGAGAACAGCTGCCTTATCCCGAAAATATGCGGATGACATAAGTACGGACGGAGTTATGTGTTATACACAGGAAATATTGGATGATTTGATTTTAACAGCACATCAAAACGGTTTTCAAATCGCCACTCACTGTATTGGCGACAGAGCAATGAAAATGGTTTTGGACAGTTATGAAAAGGCTCTAACAATCGCAAATCGTGATAATCACCGACATGGAATAATTCATTGTCAAATCACCACAAATAAACTAATCAAAAGGTTTAAGGAACTTAACATTCTTGCTTATATTCAGCCGATTTTTTTGCACTATGATTTGCATATTGTTGAAGACCGTGTTGGTAAGGAGCTTGCGGAAACATCATATGCGTTCAAAACATTTGTAGACACTGGTATCCACACATCACTAGGTACTGATTGTCCCGTTGAAGCACTGGATACGATGTCAAATATCTATTGTGCGGTAAATCGCTGTGATTTAAATGGAAATCCTATAGGAGGATGGAATCCTCAAGAAAAATTAAGTGTATATGAGGCATTATTTCATTACACGCAGGATTCTGCCTATGCATCATTTTCGGAAAATATCAAGGGCAGTCTTTCCGAAGGGAAGCTTGCTGATTTTGTCGTGTTAAGTGATGATATAATGGAAATAAACACATTAAAAATAAAGGATATAAAGGTTCTACAGACCTATGTCGGTGGAAAACTGGTATATCAGGATAAGGAGATAAGACAATGATAAAAGGAATTGCTCATGTAGCGTATAATGTACTCGATATGGAACGCTCAATTACATTTTACTGTGATGTTTTAGGCTTTAAAAAAGCATTTACAATCGATGATGACAATGGTAATCCATGGATAGTTTATATAAAGGTTAAGGAAGGAATGTTTATTGAATTGTTTTATACAAACAATGAAAAGCTGACTGAACAACCAAGAGTGGGATATTCTCATCTTTGTTTGGAAGTGGATGATATACATGAAATTGCCAATCATCTAAAAAACAAAGGTCTTACATTGGACGTAGAGCCTATCCAGGGAAAGGATTTAAACTGGCAATGCTGGATTAAAGATCCCGATGGTAATCGGATTGAGTTCATGCAGATTTCGCCAAATTCCTTGCAAAGCTTAAGTTAATCAGAAATCCTCATATTTTTATGAGGATTTTTTTTGTCTAATTATGTAGTTATTTGTCAGTCGTAAATTTTTGAAATTTTCCAGATATATGTTATAATTTTAATGATGTTTGTTAAAAAATTCACATAGATGAGTTTAATAATAATACATTTTATAGGAGGAGATATTTTGAAAAAGGCTTTAAAAAATTGTTGTTGTGAAGAAACCGAAGAGCAAAAATATGAAAGAATCGCGGAAATAATTGATGAATATAAGGATAAAAGGGGAAGTCTTATTCAAATACTGCACATTGCTCAAGGAATTTTCGGTTATCTTCCGCTTAAACTGCAACAGTTTATCTCACAAAAACTTGATATACCATTATCGGAAATTTCCGGGGTTGTATCATTTTACTCGTTTTTCTCAACTCAGCCACGGGGAGAAAACACGATTCGCGTTTGCTTAGGAACGGCATGTTATGTGCGGGGCGGAAAGAAAATCATTGAAAAACTTAAAGATTTACTGGATGTAAATGTTGGGGACACGACAAAGGATCGTAAGTTTACTTTGGAAGTAATGAGGTGCATGGGTGCCTGTGGGTTGGCACCGGCTATGATGATTAACGACATGGTGTATAAACAGGTTAATCCGGATAAGATTAATACAATTCTCGAAAAATACGAGGGTTAGGAGAGTTAATTGTGGATAGAAAGAAAATAAAAAATATTGAGGATTTGGAGAGCATAAAAACAGAGTACCTGCAAAAATGTCAGGAATACAAGTATCGGGTGCTTATTTGTGGCGGTGCCGGCTGTATTTCATCAAATTGTATGGAAATTAAGGATGCTTTGGATAAATCACTGGAAGAAAATAATCTTAAGGACAAAGTATTAATATCAGTCACGGGTTGTATGGGCACATGCGATATCGGTCCCGTGATGTTAGTTGAACCTGAGAAAGTTTTTTATACTAAATTAAGTACCGCCGATATACCGGAAATTGTAACTTCTCATTTTCTTAAGGGTGAGATTAAAATTGATAAAACCTATTATAACGTAAAAGAAAATCGGTATATTCCATATTTAAACGAAATTGCCTATTTTAAAAAGCAAATTAAAATCGCTTTAAAAAATGTTGGTTCCATCAGTTATGATTCGGTTGAGGATTATGTTGCCCACGACGGATATAAAGCACTGGCCAGAGTTCTTAATGATATGAATCCGAAGGATGTAATAGCGGAAATAAAAAAGTCAGGATTACGGGGTAGAGGTGGCGGAGGTTTTCCGACGGGAGTTAAATGGGAAGCAGGATTTAATGCACAGGGGAAAGAAAAATATCTTGTCTGTAATGCCGATGAAGGGGATCCCGGTGCCTTTATGGACCGCAGTATATTAGAAGGAGATCCGCATTCCGTTATCGAAGGGATGATAATCGGCGGTTATGCAATCGGTGCACAAAAAGGTTTTGTTTATGTCAGGGCCGAATATCCGATTGCCGTGGAAAGATTGGAAAAGGCGATTATTCAGGCTAAAGAAAGAGGAATTCTCGGTAAAAACATATTTGGCAGTCGCTTTAATTTTGATTTGGAGATTAGAATTGGTGCGGGAGCTTTTGTGTGCGGTGAAGAAACAGCACTTATGGCATCAATTGAAGGATGTCGAGGAGAGCCTAGGCAAAAACCACCGTTTCCATTTGAAAAGGGATTATTTGGAGAGCCAACCATCATAAATAATGTGGAGACATTTGCCAATGTGCCGTGGATAATCCTTTACGGAAGCGAATGGTTGAAGCAATACGGAACCGAAGGAAGTTCCGGTACCAAAGTTTTTGCCCTGGCAGGAGATATAAATAATTCCGGTCTGGTTGAGGTACCAATGGGGATAACACTGGGTGAAATATTATTTGATATCGGAGGTGGAATCCCTAAGAAAAAGAGATTCAAAGCCGCACAAACCGGAGGGCCTTCGGGTGGCTGTATAACAAAAGAATATCTGAATACGAAAATTGATTATGATTCATTGAAAAAACTTGGCGCGATTATGGGATCCGGTGGACTCATCAGTATGGATGAGGATACCTGTATGGTGGATATGGCCCGGTTTTTTATGGAGTTTGTCCAAGATGAATCCTGCGGGAAATGCGTACCTTGCCGCTTAGGGACAAAAAGAATGTTGGAAATATTGGAGAGAATCACCAAAGGAGAAGGTAGAATCGGAGATATTGAGTTATTGGAAGAACTTGGGGAAACAATAAAAGAAACCGCAGTGTGCGGATTAGGACAAACGGCACCTAATCCGGTGCTAAGTACAATTAAATATTTTCGTCAGGAATACGAGGATCATATCAAATACAAGCATTGTGAAGCCGGAGTTTGCAGTGAGATGTTCATTTCACCGTGTCAAAATGCCTGTCCTGCAGGAGTTAATGTGCCAGGATATATCGCACTGGTGGCTGCGGGCAGAATCAGAGATGCTTATAATTTGATTCGCAAGGAAAATCCATTCCCGGCAATTTGCGGGCGTGTCTGTACGCACCCTTGTGAGAGTAAATGTCGAAGGGGACAGCTTGACGAACCGGTGGCTATTTCTGATTTAAAGCGATATGTGGCTGATGAGGTGCTTAAAGAAGATCTTCCTTATTTGGATTTGGTCTTTCCGAAAAAGGATAAATCAATCGGAATAATAGGTGCCGGACCATCCGGTCTTACCTGCGCTTATTATTTGGCAAGATTGGGTTATGACGTGGAAGTCTATGAACAACAGCCACTTGCCGGAGGAATACTGGCTTTTGGTATACCTGAATACCGATTACCTAAAGAAATACTGCAAAAGGAAATTAAATTAATCGAACAGGTTGGCGTCAAGATTCATTTGCATATGGAAGTCGGTAAAGATATTAGCTTTGACGAATTAAAAGAAAAACACCACGCGCTTTATATTGCGACCGGCACACAATTCTCGCGGAAAATCGGCATACCGGGAGAAGAATTAGAAGGTGTCTATCATGGTTTGGATTTCCTAAAGGATGTTCATTTAGGTAAATGTGATCATGTTTCGGGAAAAGTAGTGGTGATTGGTGGTGGAAATACCGCAATCGACGCTGCCCGAGTGGCAATTCGAAAAGGTGCGGACGAAGTAACTATCTTATACCGTCGTACGATAGAAGATATGCCGGCTGATGAAAGAGAAATTAGAGACGCACAGGAAGAAAACATTAAGATTATGGAACTGGTCGCACCGGTTAAGATTCATGGGAAAGATAAAGTTAAGGAAATTGAGTGCATAAAGATGGAATTAGGCGAATTTGATTCGGGCGGCAGACGTAAACCGGAACCGGTTAACGGAACCGAGTTTAGAATAAAAGCCGACATGATTATTCCGGCGGTCAGTCAATATGCCGATTTGCCTTTTATAAAACATAATGGTGTTGAAGTGACCAAATGGGGTACCTTTGTGACGGACAGGGATACATTGATGACGAAAATGGAAGGTGTTTTTGCCGGCGGGGATGTTGCCAGAGGTTCGGATACGGTAATTACGGCTATCGCTGACGGTAAAAAGGCAGCCAAATCAATTGATCTTTATTTGGGCGGCAAAGGAATATTGAATACCGGAGAGGAAATTGATATTCCTAAAGGTGAGGATCAAGGGGAAATAGTGGAACATGAAAGATTCCCGATGAAATATCTGGATCCTAAAGACAGGGCCAACAATTTTAAAGAAGTGGCAATTGGCTATCATAAATTGAATGCTCTGGCCGAATCAATGAGATGTTTACGTTGCGATAGGAGGGGTTAATTTTGATAAACTTAACGATTAATAATAAAAAAATCCAGGCTAAAGAAGGGATGACAATCCTTGAAGCAGCTAAAGCCAATAATATCATAATCCCTAATTTGTGTTACCTTGAAGATGTGCATAAGATAGGGTCCTGCCGTATCTGTGTCGTCGAGGTTGAGGGAGCAAAATCGCTTCAGTGTTCCTGCATGGTTGAGGTCAGGGAAGGTATGGTGGTTAAAACAAATACCAAAAAAGTAAGAGATGCGCGCAAGGTATTATATGAGCTGATAATATCCGATCATGCGAAAGAATGTTTAAGCTGCAGCCGTAATCAAAGCTGTGAGTTACAGAAGCTGGGTGAATTACTTCATATCGAGGAATATCGTTTTGAAGGCGAGAGATCAAAAACCCTAATTGATGATTCGTCACTGTCAATTGTTAGGGATTTGGCAAAATGTATTTTATGCAGGCGCTGTGTTACGGTTTGTAATGAAATACAGGGTGTGGGTGTCATGAATGCGCAAAATCGCGGATTTAAAACGATTATCGGACCACCGGAAACCTTGCCGCTTGGATCCGTTAATTGTAGTAATTGCGGTCAGTGCGTCACCGTATGTCCTGTGGGTGCCCTTCAGGAAAAGGATGCTACGGAAAAAGTATGGGAAGCATTATTTGATGAATCCAAACGTGTTATTATAGAGACGGCACCGGCCATAAGAGCCGCCCTAGGTGAAGAATTCGGATATGAACCGGGAACTTTGGTAACCGGTAAAATGGTAAGTGCGTTAAGAGAGCTTGGTTTTGATGATATATTTGACACCAACTTTGCGGCTGATTTAACGATAATGGAGGAAGGAGCAGAGTTCTTAACTAGAGTCACTGCCGCGTTTAAAAATAAAAAAGAAGTTACCTTACCAATGATAACAAGCTGCTCTCCGGGTTGGATTAAATATATCGAGCACGCGTTTCCCGAAGAGTTGGATCATTTATCAACATGTAAATCACCGCATATAATGTTGGGAGCACTGGTGAAATCCTATTATGCCGAAAAAATTGGCATCGATCCAAAAGATCTTTTTGTGGTATCGGTAATGCCATGCACCGCCAAAAAATTTGAAATTACCCGTCCGGAACTATATTCAACCGGTTATCCCGATGTGGATGCAGTGTTAACGACGAGGGAACTCGCAAAAATGATTAAGGATGCGGGAATTGATTTTAAATCATTAGAAGACGGTGAGTTTGACAATCCGCTCGGATTATCGACCGGAGCCGCGGATATCTTTGCGACAACGGGCGGTGTTATGGAGGCTGCTCTTAGAACCGTATATGAAATGGTAACCGGCAGGGAAATACCGTTTAAAAATCTGCATGTGACACCGATTGTCGGTTTCGAACAAATAAAAACAGCCGATTTACAAATATTAGATCCGCTCCCCGAGTATGATTTCTTGGACGGTGTGACGGTTAAGGTAGCCGTGACAAGCGGTCTGGAAGGGGCAAAAAAATTAATGAAGGAAGTGGAAAAAGGCTGTTCACCATATCATTTTATTGAGGTTATGGGATGTCCGGGAGGTTGTATCAGCGGTGGCGGTCAACCAAGACCTACCACAAACGATGTAAGACAAAAACGACTACAAGCCATATATAAAGAAGATGAAGGTAAAAAGTATCGGAAATCACATGAAAATCCGTTTATCAAAAAAATATATGAGGAATATTTAGAACATCCTTTGGGACATAAATCGCATCAATATTTGCATACCCATTATACAAAACGCGGAGCATTCAATGAATATTTAAAAAAATATAAATAAGCTGATTTTTGTATCCCTAAGAAACAGAATTTATTACTTTTTATATCTTTCATAAATTGTCTATACAAATCCGATTATCTATGATATAAATTTTTTAGTTAGATTTTGACTCCTTAGTTGATAACCTCCTGTTTTATAATTCAGTGGAAAGTTGCTTATATTTGAGCAGCTTTTCATTTTGTTTTTAAAGTAGAACAATTGTTTTATTTTTCTATTGTATTTTTAACCGGACTTGCATATAATAATAATAAACAAACATTTGTTTGAAAAGAGTGATAGAATGTTGGAATATCCCGAGAATCGTTTTGTTTTATGCATTGATTTACGAGGTTTTTATGCAAGTTGCGAATGTGTTATGCGAGGGCTTAATCCCATGGAAGATAAGCTGGCGGTTGTAGGTAATCCTGATCGCACGGGCAGCATTGTTTTAGCGATATCGCCGGGACTTAAAAAACTAGGATATCCGAGCAGATGCCGGTTTTATGAATTACCAAAAGATCAGGGGATCATTTTTGCGCCGGCAAGGATGCGTGTTTATTTGGAATTTTCCCAAAAAATAATTGAAATCTTTTTGAAATATGTGCCTAAAGAAAATTTACATATTTATTCGGTTGACGAGAGTTTTTTGGATGTTACCGAATCAATGCATTTATTCGCTAAGGACGTCAGAGAAATGGCCAAAGTAATCATGGATGATATATATGTCACCACGGGATTATATTCCGCTAGTGGAATAGGGCCTAATATGTTGCTGGCTAAATTATCGCTTGACTTGGAATCAAAAAAAAACCCCGATGGCATAGCCTATTGGCATTATAACGATGTGGAAACGAAGCTATGGCCGGTAACACCGTTATCGGAAATGTGGGGTATCGGAAGGAATTTGGAAAAAACTTTAAATTCCATGGGGATGTATAAAATAGGTGATATCGCAAATAGTGATGTAAATCTGTTGCGGAGAAAATTTGGGGTTATCGGCGAAGAATTGTATTATCATACACATGGAATTGATTTCAGCAGAATGAAGGAACCCCATATCATTCATGATCATAATTATGGCATAGGTCAAACCTTGTTTGAAGATTATTATGAAAATGTACGCATTGTCATGCTTGAGCAATGTGAGGAATTGGGGATGCGGATTAGAATGAAAAGGAAGATGGGGAAAACGATCCATTTAAGTATCGGATATTCTAAAGATGTCGGCGGCGGCGGTTTTACAAGGCAATTGACTTTAGATGAACCCACTAATCTTACACATGAGATATATGAAGCCTGTGAACGCTTATTTGATAGGAATTATGACGGGAGGCCGATAAGAAAAATAGCGATTAGTATCGGTAAATTATGTGACGACAGACCGATTCAGTTAGGACTGTTTGATGATAGAAGTAGGCAGCAGCGTTTGGCCTATGCGATGGATGAAATCAGGAACAAATTCGGTAAGGCTAGTATTTTATGGGGTGTTTCGTATTTAGACAAAGCAACCTCACGTAGACGGAGTAAATTAATCGGCGGGCATTACGCTGAATTAGAATACCATAATAAGGAGATGGTAAAATGAAACAACGGGGAATGGTTAAATGGCAACCCTTTGCCTCCCTTCCTGAGCAGGCGGATTATATAAACAGATTAATTTATGAGATGAATAAAATAAAAAGACCATTATTAAGCGAAGATCAATTATATGACTTAAACGAGACACTGTTTAAATGTTATGTGAATCAGGATGAGATAAGGTTAAGTTATTTTTATGACGGTTATATTTATTTGGTTGAGGGGATAATTGTCAGGGTTGATCAGTTAAAGAAGATGATTGTCATTGAAAATGGCGGTAAAAGAGATAAGTTCAGTATCGCAAATATCGTCAATATCGACATTAAATAAAAGTATATAAAGTATAATTTGTGGAAAAATACGATAAGATAAACTTTGTCGAGGTGATGATATGGATACACGTAAAGTAGCGATAATCGGAACAGGCTTTGTCGGCATGAGCTATGCATATGCTTTAGTAAATCAGGGTGTTTGTGATGAATTGGTGTTAATCGATATAAATGAATATAAATCCGAGGGAGAAGCCATGGATTTAAGCCATGGATTGGCCTTCGCTCCAAAAGATATGACAATTTATGCCGGCGGATATGATCAATGTAAGGATTGCGATCTTGCTGTTATCACAGCGGGAGTGGCACAAAAAGAAGGCGAAACCCGTCTGGATTTGTTAAAAAGAAATTCCGGAATAATGAAGAGCATTGTCGATAATATTATGAACAGCGGATTTG
The DNA here is from genome assembly GCA_041687555.1 of Haloplasmataceae bacterium. GTDB lineage: Bacteria > Bacillota_I > Bacilli_A > Haloplasmatales > Haloplasmataceae > JAWLBU01. Next base: position 34,095 of record JAWLBU010000005.1, read on the forward strand.
ACGGCATTATTTTGGTCACCACGAATCCGGTCGATATCATGACTTATGTCGCATACAAGTATGCCAATTTGCCGAAAAACCGGGTATTTGGTTCGGGCACCTCACTTGATTCAGCAAGACTACGTTATCTCTTGTCAAATTATCTCAAAATAGACAGTAAAAATATTCATGCTTACATTATCGGCGAGCACGGTGACAGCGAATTTCCGCTCTGGAGTAACGCTTATGTCGGTGTAAAACCGCTGCTAGATGTCATAAATGAGCATAAGGAATATAAATTGGAGGATTTGCACAATATTTATGTCGAAGTACGGGATGCCGCATATAAAATTATCGAAAGGAAGAAATCGACATATTACGGTATTGGCATGACATTATCCCACATAACCAAATCGGTGTTAAATGATTCTAACAGTATAATACCGGTAAGTGTATTTATCGAAGATTATTACGGTGTCGACAACATTTATATTGGTATGCCCGCTATCATAAATCGCCAGGGAATTCGCGAAGTTCTAAAAATAAATATGAGTAGCAGCGATCAGGAAAAATTTAGAAACAGTGCGGGTATTTTAAAAGAATATATCGATAAATTGAATTTATAAGGTTGTTATAGTTTAACAGCCTTTTATTTTTTATATTGCAAGCAGGCGTTTTATTGCTTCTTTTTTTTATATGAACTATGTGGTAAAATATATTCATGCCTAAAGAGAGGTGAGATGTATGGATGAAGTACTTTACAATAAATTAGTGGATTTAAGAGAAAAAATAAAAAATGAAAGTTTTAAGAATAGATTAAAAAAGAGTCAAAACCGTGTGGTAATTTGTAATGATGAGGTGTTGGAGTCCATTGTTAATCTGATGCCCGAGCAGGTTTCTGATTTTCGAAAGATTCGCGGTGTCGGTGACAGTTTTGTCGAGAAGTATGCCCAAAGGTTTTTAGATGTGGTTAATAATCATGTCAAAACGGAGTATTCTTATTCACGGACCAATAAAAAGGAATTGGAGATTTTACAGAAGTTAAATAATAAATTAGTAAATATCAATCAGAAGAATCGCTTGCTTTATGCCGGACGTTTAACCAATAAAACAGCCTTTGATTTGACAAGATTAAGTAATGTTGGGAAAATACTTGAGGCATTTTTAAGTGAAAACGGTAATCGTCATTTTGTGATTGCCAAAGTAAACTATGATAAAGAAAAGAATTCAAAGGCCGTCGAGGAATATAATGCGATTAAAACGTTGTATCGTGAAGTGGAGACGGTGAGAGTTGAAAAGGGGCAGGAAATATTATATTTGGGCTATCCTTACGTGGAAGGCCGTCTTTTTACGGATTTTAAGATTAAAGCGCCTTTATTACTGTTTCCGGCACAAATTGACGTGCTTAATAACGAATATCGTTTAAAGTTTGATAATACGCGGGATATTTTATATAACTCAACACTGATAATTGCCAATAATAAATTTAATAACAAGAATGAAGTAATTGTTCAGGATGTGGTGGAAGAAATTGATAAATATCATTTTATTGAAGAAGCAATAAAGTATTTCAAACAATACAATGTTTTTATTGAAAACAGGAGCCTGGTAACAACGGAGCCGTTTATGGAGACCACCAATCAGAGTTTTCCTTATGATGATTCAGGCGTGCTTAAATTAAAACCATATTGTGTTTTGGGTGCTTTTCCGTCGTACAGTAACTCTATTCAAAGAGATTACAATGAGATCATCAATAATAAAGTTATCAGTAATTTAGTACGTGACTTATTTGTCGGATATGATACACCTAAGACCTTTAGTGAAATAAATCCGGAAATTAAAGAGAACGAACTTTTCTATATCAATCAGATGAATCATTCACAGGAAAAAGTATTATCCGCCATCAAAGAAGAAGAAGCAATCGTTGTTCAGGGTCCTCCGGGAACAGGTAAATCACAGACGATTACATCACTTATATCCCAGGCGGTTTTACACAATAAAAAAGTGCTTGTTGTTTCCGAAAAGAAAACGGCGCTCGATGTTATCTACAACAGATTGGATAAAATCAGTAACTTTGTTTTATATATTGATGATCCGAATAATAAGGAATTGTTTTATGATCAGTTAAAATCAATATTGGAATTAGATGATGAATTAATTGCCAGTACTGATAAAATCGCAAGTAAATCGCTTGAAATTAATCAGGAAATCGAAAAATTGAATGATTTGGAGAAACTGCTTGATTCGGATACTTCTTTAAAAGCCAGTTTGCGTGATTTGTATCAAAACTCTCGTAAATTGGATTTCAATGACGAAGAGATAAAACGTTTATTGAAAGAGATAAATCACAGACATTTAAAACAGCCGTACACTCTTGAACAGTTATTGCGCTTAAGACAGTTGTTTAAAGAATCGGAAGTGTTTATGAATTTACTTTCATATAAGGAAGATCTTAAATATGAAAGTTTATATGCTTACTTTAAATCCGATATACTTGAAGCGGACTTACATGTGACGACAAAAGATTCCTATGAAATTCCTTTTTATGTTGAATTATATAATAAATTTGGTTGGCTAACCAAGATGCGCTTAAATAACCGCAATAAGGAATTACTTAAAACAATCAATTCATTAACGGTGAAAGTTGGCGGAAAACAGAAGAAAAGAATCAAAAGGTTAATGTATGAGGATGTTCGTTTTTTCATGGAAGGGATCAAAAATTATCACAGATATGTGTTTAATAAGAATATATATGACAGTTTGAGCTTGGATGAAAAAAAATATTTTGAATATTGTTTTCATTTGAGTAAAAGAATGAAAATCGATTTTCAAAAGATTAATGAATACCTTGTGGACATTTTTACAACGATCGAAATATTGGATTTTGAACAAAAATACGATAATATTTTAATCACGACCGAACGCTATCATGATATCCGTAATAAAATTAAAAATCTGACATTGGAAAAAGAACGGTTAACCTTTGATTGCTTGCTTAACACACTGCAGATTAATATCAATGACGTATTTACCAAGCAATCAAAAAGACTTAATGAATTAAAGCGTAAATGTGAAAGTAAAAGAAAATGGTCCATCACCAAATTAATCGAGGAATTTAAGCTGGAGCTCTTTAACAGTATTTCCGTCTGGTTGCTTACTCCGGAAGGGGTATCGGAGATAATGCCTTTAAAGGAATCGCTGTTTGATTTAATTATCTTTGATGAGGCATCACAGATTTATATTGAAAATGCCGTGCCGATATTATACCGGGGTAAGAAATGTGTGGTTGCCGGAGACAGTCAACAATTACGTCCGTCTAAATTCGGCATGGGCCGTATTGATAGTGATGACATCGAGGATTATGACGAATACTCGGGTGTCTTGGAAGAGGAAAGTTTGTTGGATTTAGCCAAACATCGTTATCACGAAGTGATGCTTAACTACCATTACCGTTCTAAATATGAGGAATTAATTGCCTTTTCCAATTACGCATTTTACGATGGAAAGCTTAATGTTTGTCCTAACCCGGTAGTCACATCAGAGCGGCCTATTGAACGGATTAAAGTAAACGGTCACTGGGTTGACAGAAAAAATGAAGCGGAAGCAGATGAAATTATCGTCTTATTAAAGAAAATCTTTGCGGAAAGAAAGGATGAGACAATTGGCATTATCACCTTTAACTCCACGCAAAAAGATTTAATACTGGATAAAATCGAAAAGGAATGTCTATATAATAACGAATTTTATCATGAAATAGCTTTGGAAAAATTAAAGGATGCCAAGGATCAGATATTTGTTAAGAATATTGAAAATGTGCAGGGTGATGAACGGGACATCATTATTTTCTCTGTTGGGTACGCACCTAATGAACAAAACAGAATTGTCCGGCAGTTTGGCTGGCTGAATAATGACGGCGGAGAAAATCGCCTTAATGTTGCGATAAGCCGGGCAAAGAAAAAAATCTATGTCGTGACATCGATTGAACCTTTTGAACTTCAAGTCGAAGATTTAAAGAATCGTGGTCCGAAACTGTTAAGAGAATACTTAGAGTATGTTAAAGCGATTAGTGACAAGGATTTGGAAGGAGCAAAAAGAATTTTATATCGCTTAAACGATGTTAAAGAAGAAGTCGTAAATGAAAAACTCAGTCTTTTTGCACAAAGCGTTTATGACGAACTAACTAATATAGGCTTAACACTTGAGGCTAACGTGGGTACCGGAGTTCATAAAATTGATTTTGCGATTAAGGATAAAAACAAAAATCGATATTTATTGGGTATAGAACTCGATAGCAATCATCTTCATTCCGTGAAGGAAAGAGATTATCACAGACAGAATTATTTGGAAAACAACGGTTGGAAGATACATCGGATTTGGGGAAGTAATTGGTGGCGTAATCGTGAAGGTGAAATTAATAAGATTTTAAAAATCATCAAACAGATAAAATAAAGGAAAAGTATTTTATGATAATACTTTTCTTTTTTTTATACTTTAAAAATACCTTAATTTATGCGATAATATAAAAGACAGTAAAAAAGCGAGGTAGTAAACATGAGAGGTTTATTTATCACAATCGAGGGTCCGGATGGTTCCGGGAAATCAACGGTTGTCAGGGAATTAAGTAAAAAATTAGAAGAGAATAAAATTGACCATTTGACTACAAGGGAGCCGGGTGGTATTGATATAGCGGAACAAATTAGAAACATTATTTTAAATCCTAATAATAAAGCAATGGATCCCAAAACCGAGGCCTTGCTTTATGCAGCCAGCAGAAGACAACATTTGGTGGAAAAGGTAATCCCCGCATTAAATCAGGGAAAACTTGTAATCTGCGAGCGTTTTGTGGAAAGCTCACTGGCATATCAGGGATACGGAAGACAAATCGGTATGGATGAAGTCTTTTCCATCAATAAGTTTGCGATTGAGGATCTTATGCCCGATGTCACGATCTTTTTAGATATCAAACCGGATGTGGGCCTTGAAAGAATTAATAGTAATCGTAAAGATTTGGATCGCTTGGATTTGGAAAGCATCGATTTTCATGAAAGAGTATACAAGGGTTATGAAATAGTTAAACAGATGTTTAAAGACCGTATTATCGTTGTTGATGGAAATCGAAGCATCGATTTGGTTGTTGATGACGTATATAAAATTATCTATCAAAAAATTAAGGGATGATTACCATGTCATTAAAACAATATGAAAGCCTTCAGTCTAAGGTTGTAAAAATGTTGATGAACAGTTTCCATAAGAACCGTTTGTCACATGCCTATTTATTTGAGGGCGAAAAGGGAACGAAGAAGAAAGAAATTGCCTTAGAGTTTGCGAAATTACTTTATTGTGAAGACTCGGGAAATGTATGTGATATGTGTGTAAATTGCCTGAGAATCGATCATCAGAATCATCCGAATGTTTTAGTGATTGAACCGGATAATGAGACGATAAAGAAGGAACAGGTTCTATATTTACAGGAAGAATATTCCAAGACAAGTCTGGAACCTGGTCCAAAAATTTATATTATAAATCTCATTGAAAAAATGTCGGTCAATGCTTCCAACAGTATTTTAAAATTTATTGAGGAACCGTTGCCGGATACTTACACCATACTGATAACCGATAACATTCATATGATTTTACCGACAATTATATCCCGTTGTCAGGTCTTGAATTTTCAACCAATATCCAAAAAAGAAATAATCGGTTATTTGGTTAATAAGGAAACAGATCCATATATCGCCACAATTTGTGCCCAATTGACAAATGATTGTGATGAGGCTTTAAAAATAGCGAATGAAGAGTCGATTATTGATATAATTGATTTAGTTAAAATGCTTGCTCACGCCTATCTGAACCAAAAAGAAAATTTATTGGTCATTTTAGAAAATAGTAAAATTGATTTATATAAAGAAAAAAAGTTGTTGGAATATTTTTTGGATATTCTTCTATTATATATGCGGGATTTGCAAAGTGTTAAAAATAATGAAGAAAATATTATCTTTATCCATGAATTACCAATTATAAAAACATATATAGACATTCTCACAGATGATGAAATAATTTATAATATAAATGAAATCCTAAAAACGAAAATCAACTTAGAATATAATGCCAATGCGGTATTATTAATTGATCACTTACTAATAAGTTTATCAGCTAAGAAAGGAGGTCAACAATTTGAATAATCATGAATATGACGGGCAAGTTTTAAATAAAGAAGTATATAGCACGGAAGAAGATAATGATTTTGAGTTGGAAAAAGAAACCGAACCCATAAATAAAGATTTGTTTATTTATGATGATAAGGATGAATATAAAGTAATTGCGGTTCGTTTTAAGAATGCGGGTAAAAAATATTTCTTCGATCCCCGCGATATTGATTTACATTTAAATGATAAAGTTTTGGTTGAAACAATCAGAGGTATTGAATTTGGAGAGGTTGTTTCGGATATTAAATATGTTACCAAAGACGAGGTATATTTACCGATAAAACCGATTATCAGAAAAGCAACGGAAGAGGATATTCAAAAATATTTGCAAAACAAACAGGAAGAAAATCATGTTTTAGAGGTATGCAACGATTTAATTATCAAAAATGAGTTGACAATGAGACTCTTGGGTTGTGAATATACCTTTGACAGAACGAAATTAATCATTTATTTCAGTTCGGAAAATCGCATTGATTTTCGTCAGCTGGTTAAGGATTTGGCCGCCGTGTTTCGGACACGGATCGAGTTAAGGCAGGTCGGAGTACGCGATGCCGCCAAATACATCGGCGGTTTGGGACCATGCGGAAGAATATTGTGTTGCACTACATTTTTAGGTAATTTTGACACCGTATCGATAAAAATGGCTAAGAATCAGAATTTATCACTTAACCCGCAAAAAATATCAGGGGCTTGCGGAAAACTCTTATGCTGTTTGCGTTATGAGTCGGAATTCTATGACGAAATGGCCAAATTAATGCCACGCGTAGGTGAAATAGTGTTAACACCTGACGGGGAAGGTAAAGTATACGGAGTCAACGTGTTACTGGATACGGTTAAAGTGGTAATAACAGAATCGAGTGCCGTCAAATCTTATCAATTAAAAGAAATAAAACGTGAAGTAACGGATAATGATGACGATGAAACTGTAGATGAGGAATTATTGGAACTTGTAGAGTAAAAACTAACTACTGATATTGCATCAGTAGTTTTTTACTGATGGAGGAATAAAAATGTTAAAGGATAATGAAGTATTAAATGATTTATTGGGATATGATAATCTAAAAATAATCCAACGACCGGATATGTTCAATTTTTCGTTAGATTCGACCTTGTTAGCCAATTTTGTGACAATTAACAAAAATGTGAAAAAGCTTGTTGATTTAGGCACGGGTAATGGTCCGATTCCCTTATTTTTAAGCCTGAGAACAAAAGCGAAGATATATGGTGTTGAAATACAGGAAGTATCATTCGATATGGCTAAAAGGAATGTTGCGATAAATAATTTAAGTTCGCAAATTGAAATTATCCATGCTGATTTAAAAGATATTCATAAGTCGATTGGTCATCATGCCTTTGACGTTGTTACCTGTAATCCCCCATATTTTAAGATAACTAATGAAGCCAATATAAATAAAAACGAATATTTGACCATTGCCAGACACGAAGTATTTGCGACTTTAGAAGATGTTGTTAAAGAAGCAAGTTTATTACTTAAGCATGGCGGATATTTCGCGATGGTTCATCGTCCCGATCGGTTACTGGATATTTTGGAAGTAATGCGTGCTTATAAAGTGGAACCTAAGCGGTTACGTTTAGTTTATCCTAAACCAAACAAGGAGTGTAATACAATCTTAATTGAGGGAAGAAAAAGTAATCAGGGTGGTTTAAGAATATTGCCCCCACTCTATGTTTATACCGAAAAAGGTGAGTATACCGAGGAAATCAGAAAAATGTTCATGCTCGCAAAGGATGAATAAACACTATTTAGGGATACTAATTCTAAAGGAGTGAATAAATAGTGTTTAAAAGAGAAAGATTGTTAATTAAGCTATCCGCGATATTGGGAGCGATAGGCATTATTATGGTCGCTGCTTTATATTTATCCGTTGATATATTAAAAAATACGCCGGAAATAAGAGAGTTCCTTGAAGAATCGGAACAAAGAATCGATAAAAGCTATTTGACGACAAAGTATTATGTATTGACAATATTATCCATATTGGATGTCATCGCTCTATTTATTATTGAAAGAAAATTAAATGAGTCTAATTATAAGACAATGGGTGTTATTTTGCTTGTACTTGCCATTTTATCCTATTGGCTATTATGGTTTGTTCCGATTATTTTAGCGGGAATTGCCGGCGTACTACTGCTTACAAAGCCTAATACGTCCATCATCAATAATGATAAAATATCTTAAATATTTAACGAAAGCTATTTAAGATATTTTTTATTAGTGATATAATAAATTATATTGGGGAGTGATAAAATGGATTATACGGAAATGTTAAATACCCTGGAAGCCAAACGTAAAAATATCATGAAAAAAATGGTGTATGGCATCGGTATTATTCTTGTCGCCTTATTAGTCGGTTTATTGATAGGACAAAGCGAAGGCATGATGTTTGGCGCTGTTATCGGATTAGTGATTGCGGTGGGATTTGTCGCCGACGCATATACCAAATACCGCAAATTATTTAAAAATGATGTGATGCCTTTAATCATCGCCAAGACCGGTTTAAGCCTGCAATATAATTATAATGACGGTGTGGGGCAAAATACGGTTATGAACAGCTGTTTATTTAAAAAGCCCGACAGATATCATTGTGAAGACTTAATGTATGGTACGATCGATGATGTGCAGTTCATGTCAAGCGATGTGCATATGGAAGAAAGACATGTGAGAGTTGACAGCAAGGGTCGTCGCCATGTGGAATATGTCACTTTTTTTCAGGGCAGATGGTTTGTCTATGACTTTAACAAAGAATTTAATGGTATAATACAGGTACGGGAAGATGGTTTGCTTCAAGGACTTCCTTGGGGAATAAATGCCGAGAAAATATCGATGGAAGACGTGGAGTTTAATAAAAAATTTAAAACATATGCGACAAATCAACATGATGCATTTTATGTTTTAACACCGACATTAATGGTTAATATGAAAAAGTTGGAAAGTCGCTATCCGGGAAGAATTTATTTTTCCTTTATCGGCAGTCAACTTCATATAGCGATATATAATAATAAAAATTCATTTGAACCGCCGCTTTTTTCTCCGGTTGATGATCGTTTTATCGACGAACAGGTTCAGGAGATTAATATTTTACGAGAAATTGTAAATGAATTAAAATTAAATAGAAGAATATTTAAATAAGGAGGAATTTATATGGATTCAGTTGTAATGGCAATTTTAATAATTATAGCTGTTATAGTATTCATAGTATTTTTATGGGTTGTTGGCGGATATAACAGTCTTCAATCCGGTAAAATTAAAGTTGATGAAGCAGAATCAGGAATTGATGTCGCTTTAACAAAACGTTTTGATGTTTTAACCAAAATGATAGAGGTAGTTAAGGGTTATGCCAAGCATGAACAGGAAACCTTGGAAAAGGTAATAGCTTTACGTAATTCCGTTCACTTAGGTAATGTTTCGATGCAGGAAAAACAGCAAATAGTTTCCCAAATGGATGAAGCTTTAAGAGCTATTAATGTGGTTGTCGAGCAATATCCGGACTTAAAAGCCAATGAGAATTTTAAACACCTGCAAATGACCATTGCTGATGTCGAAGAACATTTACAAGCTGCGCGCAGGGTTTATAATGCCAATGTCTCAGCATACAATCATAAAGTGCAATTATTCCCTTCCAACATAATTGCGGGAATGTTCCATTTTACTGTACGTGAGTTCTTTGAGGTTGAGGAATACAAACGTAAGGATGTTGAAATTAAATTCTAACTTTGTTTTGTATCAATTAATGGGACATTACGTCCCTTTTTATATTGTAAAAAAATGCTTTTAATAAATTATTAACTGATATATAATAAAAAGTAGATAAAAGAAGAATTTGGGTGAACACATGAAGAGGAAATCAGTTCTTGTGGCGCATAATAATATCTGCTTTATTGAAAAATTGACACAATATTTTCAGGAAAAGGAATTATTTTATGTCAAGAAGTCAGTTTTAAATGGTGATGATTTATTGAGGGAAGGAAATCTCGACGGCTATGATATTGTTATTGCCAAGGACGCCTTGACTCAAGTAACGGCCTTATATGCACTAGATGGTCTATTGTCAAACACCAAAAAAAGACCGGATCATATTATCTTAATCACACCGTTTGTCAATGAATTTATATCGCAGAAATGTATTACGAACGGCATTCATCTTGTTCATGATTGTACGATTAAGATAAGTGATTTGTATAATATGGTTTATGAATTGGAAATCAAAAACGGGGTAAGCAATAAATATTATTTTGATGAACAAGCGGAAGTAATCAATTTACTAAAAAAAATCGGTTTATTAAAAACATATATTGGTTATACATACTTTGAATATGTCTTGAATATCATGTTGGAAAAGAGTGAAAATATATATAAGAATATGAATGATATATACCATACGGTAGCTTCACATTTTAACACCAGTTCCGGCAGTGTGGAGAAAGCTATGCGTTCATGCATTAAATCATCATTATCAAAAAGTGACGGTTTTTATGCAAAAATGTTATTTGGTCATGATGCCGATAATTATCCTTCAACATCAACATTTCTACAGGTATGCATAAAAACATTAAAAGAACAAAAGAGTCATATTTTAAATCAGCAAATCGAAAGAACTACCCGCAAAATCTGATGGCTTCATTGAGAAGCACATTTATTATATAAAGGAGAGAAAGACAATGAGAAAACCAATTATCGCAGGAAACTGGAAAATGAATAAAATACGTGATGAGGCACTGGAATTTATTTATATAGTAAATCAGGAAGTACCGTCTGTGGATAAAATTGATACTGTTATATGTGCACCCGATGTATTATTACGTTGTTTGGTAAAAAGACAGGGAGACAATTTAAGGATTGGTGCGCAAAATATGCATTTTGCCGAAAGCGGTGCATATACCGGTGAAACTTCACCGTTGATCTTAAGTGATACGGGTGTGAAATATGTTATTATCGGTCACAGTGAAAGAAGACAATATTTTAATGAAACGGATGAAACTGTTAATAAAAAAGTTCATGCCGCGTTTAAATATAATCTAATACCAATAGTTTGTGTCGGTGAACATTTGGAAGAGCGGGAAAGCAACAAAACCAATGAAATAGTCGAAGCACAAATCAGAAAGGGATTAGCGGGATTAAGTGCCGAACAGGCCAAAAACGTCGTTATCGCATATGAACCTATTTGGGCCATCGGTACGGGAAGAACCGCAACTGCGGAAATAGCTAATGAAACCTGCGGATATATCCGTTCCGTTATTGGAAAAATGTTTGGAAACGATGTTTCCGAGGCAGTTCGTATTCAATACGGCGGATCGGTAAAACCGGATAATATCAAAGAATTAATGGAACAAGAACATATTGACGGCGCCTTAATCGGCGGAGCTTCATTAGATGCGCAGGCATTTATTAAAATGACTAATTACGAAAAATTGTAAAAAAAAATTTAAATTTAATGAATAATTTAACATCACATGACTCACAATATAAATGCACGAAAGTGCAAAACCTACCCTTTATAATTTAATATATCCCCCCAAAACTCACATAACATATTTACCCCCCTAATCAACTATTTATTTATACAAAAAGAGTTCGTTATTAAAACGAACTCTTTTTGTTTATAAGTATAAATTCTTGAGGAGATTATGAAGTCATTTATTTTACAGAGTTTAAGTGATAATTGTTGAAAATGAAATAATTAATACCATAGAAATTTTTTACCACTGTAGCTGCTCCACCCAATACACAGGCTCTCTTACCTAATTTTGATAATTTAATCGTATAATCAACGTTCATAATTGAAGATAATTTTTCTTTTATTCTTACGATGAGGTTTGGAATATGCTGATAATATTTACTGTTGATAATGATTGCCTGAGGATTGAAAATTGTTAGGATGTTATTAATGCCTATGCTTAAATAATTGATAACCTCTTCTATTGAATTTAATAATACGGGGTCATTTTGCGCAAGTTTTTGTAAATATGATTCATAATTAAGATCACCATATTTTTGAATAAATGAATCTTCAGAAGCATATTGTTCAAAACAGCCCTTATTTCCGCAAGGACAAGGTATTCCGTTTGGGACAATAATCATATGACCTATTTCACCCGCGGATCCATATTTTCCATTATAGAGATGCTTATCAATAATTATTCCCATCCCGATTCCTGTTTTGATGTTTAAACTGATCATATTATCGTAATGATAGGAAAAAATATGCTCACCTAAAACAGAATAATTAGCTTCATTATTTATATAAATAGGCTCTTCAATCTGTTCTTGTAAGTAATCCACAAGGTTAAAGTTCACCCACTCTAAATAAGGGGCATATCTGATCAGATTATTTTCGGTTACCATTCCGTGAACGCCAATGGCAATACCTATTAGTCCATGTGATGATTTTGGTAGTTGAGCTTTGATTTCATAAATAAAGTCCTTTATTTGTGGAATCACCAATTCTTGATTTTTATAAAGTAAATCCTCCTCATGCTCGTAAATGATTTCCCCCAGTAAATCACTCATAATCCCAAATATTTTATGCCGATCTATTTCAATACTGATTACATAACCTGCTTTTTGATTCATGACTAATTTGATAGGGCGTCTACCACTCGTTTCTTTCATCACACTGCCCATTTCTTTTACTAAATCCTTTGCTAGTAGGTCATTGACTATTCGTGTTACGGTGGATTTATTTAGTTTTGTTTTTTTTGCCAGGTCAATTCTTGATATGGGTTGATTTGTCATGATTTGTTCAATGATAATACTGGTATTGACATCTCGAATATATTTATGATTTGATATTCATTGTCTTTCACTTCGTTTCTTAAGTTAATATTATTAATTTCCTATATTATCTCACAATTATTTTTTTTGTGCAACTAATGATTGTAAATGAAATCTATAAATGATATAATTAAAATATATTAGTTTTACATTGCAACAAATTATTAATACAGAGGTTAACATATGTCTTACTTTAATACAGTTAATAAAGTTCAATACGAAGGTCCTAAAAGCAGAAATCCTTTAGCGTTTAAATATTATAATCCTGAAGAATTGGTTTTAGGAAAGGAAAGACACCTGAGATTTGCCACTTGGAATAGTTAATAAATTTTCTGTTAAGAAAAAGTCCGTACCATTAAAAAATGAATCACTTATTATCAATTGATAATAAGTGATTTTTACTTAGGTTTATTCTTTGTTTTTTGCTTCTGATTTCTTCGTATTTTTCTTTGGTTTTGGGGTAGATTTTGGTTTCTTGTCTGCCATATTGTCACCCACCTTTCACCTTAATTTTATAATATCGGTATTATAAAAACAAATATAATTTAGATAAACAGTGTGACATTAAAAGACAAAATATAAATTATAATTTAATTATGTTTACCTTGTAGATAACACTTGAGGTTTGAATAGAGTAAAACAGTGTCTGCGGCTTATCTTATATGTTAGAGACCGGCCTGACAGTGTTAAATGTGGTACGGTATAATTATATATTTCATCGTATCTCCCATCGGGAAATATTTAAGTCATAAACGTTATATAGTGTATGTAATACAAGGAAAAAATGAACAATATTACTGACTAATCATAATAACGCTTACTTTACGAAAAATAGGCTTTTTTCTTGTAAAAAGATAGATATAATTGTATACTATAAAATGTAGTAAGGAGGATTTTATATGAATAGAAAGTTGGTAGCACTAATAATCTTAGATGGTTTCGGATATGGACCAAAATATGAAGGAAACGCTGTGGAACTAGCTAAAAAGCCTAATTTTGACCGGTTAATCGCTTCATATCCCAATTTAACATTAAATGCCAGCGGTGAAGCGGTCGGATTACCCGAAGGTCAAATGGGTAACAGTGAAGTAGGTCATTTAAATATCGGCGCAGGACGGATTGTCTATCAATCTTTGACTAGAATAAATAAAGCGATAAGAGAAAAGGAATTTTTTCAAAATAAAGCATTTATTGATGCGATTAATCATGTTAAAAAGCATAACGGTAAATTACATATATTTGGATTATTATCAGACGGAGGAGTTCACTCGCATATAAATCATATAATAGCCTTGATTAAACTGGCTAAGCTTAATAATCTCAATCAGGTATATGTTCATGCTTTTTTGGACGGCCGTGACGTACCACCTAAATCAGCTTTAGGATATGTTGATGAACTGGAAAAAGCAATGTGTGAAATCGGAATCGGTAAAATTGCGACGGTATCGGGCCGTTACTACGCGATGGATCGTGATAAGGATTTTGAACGGACACAACTAGCTTATGATGCCATGACTATCGGTAAAGGTGAAAAATTTGCGAGTGCGAAGGAAGGTATCTTAGCTTCTTATGATAAAGGAATCGTTGATGAGTTTGTCGTTCCGTTTGTGGTTGAGGAAGACGGTATGATTAAAGATCGTGACGCGATTATCTTTGCCAACTTCAGACCGGACAGAGCGATTCAAATTGCCACGGCATTCTCTAATCCGGAAAATGTGGTTAAATACGCTAAAGCGGGTAAAGCGGTGCTTGATTCATCCAAAGGTCCGCGTAACATTCATTTTGTATCGATGATGCATTATGCTGAAAGTGTCTTAGGTGATATTGCTTACGACTTACAGAATTTAGACAATACTTTCGGTGATTATATTTCCTCCTTGGGTCTAAAACAGTTAAGGATAGCCGAAACCCAAAAATATGCTCATGTCACTTTCTTTTTTGACGGCGGATTAGATAAGGAAATACCCGGATCCAAACGAATTTTAATTGATTCTCCAAAGGTGGCCACATTTGATTTAAAACCGGAAATGAGCGCTTATGAAGTGACTGACACAGTCTTAAAAGAATTAGACAGAGATGATTTGAATGTCGTGATCTTAAATTATGCAAACTGTGATATGGTCGGTCATACCGGTATCATTTCCGCAGCCGTGAAAGCGGTGGAAGCAGTTGACGACTGCTTAGGAAAAGTAGTCGACAAGGTATTGGAAAAAGGCGGAGTCGCAATTGTCACTGCGGACCATGGAAATGCCGAGAGGTTACTCGATGAGGATAACAAACCGTATACGGCTCATACCACTAATCCCGTTCCTATAATTATCACAAAAAAAGGTATTAAAATTCGCGAAGGTGGAAATTTAGGCGACATCGCCCCTACGATGTTGGAATTACTCGGGGAAAAGCAACCGGAAGAAATGACCGGTGAATCTTTAATTATAAAATAAGGTGATTTTATGGCTAGGGTTTAT
The DNA here is from genome assembly GCA_041687555.1 of Haloplasmataceae bacterium. Classification (GTDB taxonomy): domain Bacteria; phylum Bacillota_I; class Bacilli_A; order Haloplasmatales; family Haloplasmataceae; genus JAWLBU01. Next base: position 49,541 of record JAWLBU010000005.1, read on the forward strand.
CAAGTTGATGAAGTAAAAAAGGCCTTATCCGTTTATCAGAAAACGGATATTATTTCTTTTCCGACTGATACGGTTTACGGAATCGGAGCCAATATTTTTAACGAAACGGCAATAGATAAAATATATCAAAGTAAGCATCGCCCTAAAAATAAGCCTTTAGCCGTTTTATGCGCAAATATTGAACAAATCATGCAGGTGGCTAAAATTATTCCTGCTCCGGCAAAATCATTGATAACTGAGTTTATGCCCGGAGCGTTAACTGTTATATTGCCGAAACGGGAAGAAATACCTTTTAGCGTGACAAGCGGACTTGATACCATAGGTGTCAGAATTCCTAATCATCCCGTTGCCTTAGAAATACTAGAAAGCATCGGACCTTTGGCCACAACAAGTGCTAACATAACAGGAAATATAAGTTTAAATAAGGCTAGCGATGTGATCGATGTTTTGGGTGACAAAATAGATATTATCATTGACGGCGGACTGACGGATATCGGAATTCCCTCAACCGTAGTCGCAATCAATGATGATGAACTTAAAATAATCCGTGAAGGAGTCATAACTGAGGAAATGCTTTATAAAATCATTCACGGATAATGACCTCAGGAAGGACGGGATTATATTGTTTAGTGATGTAAAAGTAAAATTACGGAAAAAAAATAAAATCCTCTTTTCCCGTGATAGTGAATGTTTACAAGAGTTAATCAAACTGATTCAGGCGCAAAAACATCGGACGCTGGTAATGTGGGCGTTTGATTGTGCAGAACTTCCTTTGAAAGAGTTTGAATCTAAATATCCCGATGAACTTAGGCCTAGAACATGTTTGGAACTTTGTCGGAAATGGGCAAACGGAATAATTAAAATGAAGCTTGCCAAAAAGGCTATTTTAGATTCACATGCCGTCGCCAAAGAGATTAATGATCCCGTGTATGGCTCCTATTGTCATGCGATTGGTCATGCCGGCGCAACCGTTCATGTGGAGACACATGCCGTGGGATTACCGATTTATGAATTAACCGCAATCGTCTTAAAATACGGCAGCGAAAACTTTATGCGGCATGTAAGTGATAAAATAAATTATTATATTGAACGTCTGCTCTTTTGGCAGGATAATATTGATAATATCAATGTTTCATGGGCTCCGTTTTTATCAGATGATACTAGAGTAAACTAAGGTGGTTAAAAACCACCTTCTTTTTTAATATTTATATGATAAAATGATATATAAATAGAAAGGGTGAGATAAGTGACTATTAAATTGACGAGTAGGGATGTTAAACTTCATGTAAATGAATATATCGTAGAGGATAGTAAGGGTATAGTCATTTGCGTACACGGAATGTGTGAACACAGTAAACGCTACACCGAATTTGCCTTATTTTTAAATCGTAACGGATACTCTGTTTATACTTATGACCATCGCGGTCATGGAGAATCATTATTGGAAAATGAGCAAAAAGGTTATTTGGGTAAGGACGGATTTAACGCGATGGTTGAGGATTTAAACACATTAATCACATTTATCAGAAAAAAATACCCTGATCAATTACTGTTTCTGTTAGGTCACAGTATGGGATCCTTTGTCGCCCAAAGATATGTGCAATTATATGATACCGTTGACGGCCTTATATTAAGCGGAAGTAATTACGGATTTAAAATGTTAAGGATTGGAAAACTGCTCAGTAAAATACTCTGCATTTTAAAGGGTGAAAAAAGCGAAGGAAGGTTATTGAATACATTATCCTTTGGCAGCTATAACAAGAAATTTAAACCTAACAGAACAAGCTTTGATTGGCTGAGTAGGGATGAGGCGATCGTGGATAATTATATTAACGATGATATGTGTGGCTTTATCTGTTCCAATCTTTTTTACCATGATTTTTTTGCCGGACTATTAGAAATAGGTAAGAGTAAGAACATGAAAAAAATAAATCCGGAGCTGCCGATATTAATCATTTCCGGTGATAAAGATCCGGTCGGTAATCAGGGAAAGGGTGTAAAAGCGTTATACCGGGTTTTAAGAAATCATAATTCTCATGTGGATTTAAAGCTCTATCAAAACAGTCGACATGAGGTATTAAACGAAGTAAACAAAAGTGAGGTTTTTCAGGATATATTGAATTGGTGGACAATGATTGAATAATATTTGCATAAATCCACCTATCTTTTTTCATAATGTATATGAAAGGTAGGTGAATTTATGCGTCGCGGTATCACATTATTAATTTTATTGTTCGGCATACTTATCAGTATGAGCAATAAAATTAATTTTGCTCAATCTAAAAACACATCCATACCAGATGAGGCAATCCGATTACGCATAATCCCAAATAGCAACGACCCTAAAGACCAGGAAATAAAATTAAAGGTTAGAGACGAAGTATTAGATGTGATTAATCCGCTTGTCAAAGATAAAAAGAATCAAAAAGAGGCAAGTGTGGCTATTTACGAACACTTAGACGTTATAAAAAACGCGGTGGCTAAAGTGCTTGAAGAAAATGACGTAGATATGGAATATTATGTGGATTATGGGATTACCTATTTTCCGGCAAAAACATATAATAATAAATTATATCCTGCGGGAAGATACGAATCTGTGTATATTGTTTTAGGTGAGGGAGAAGGCGACAACTGGTGGTGTGTCTTATTTCCATCATTATGTCTTGTAGATTTAGCTACAAACGATGATGAATATCTAGAAGACACTAACGTTGAATATTCATTTTTGATAGTGGAAAAAATTAAAGAATGGTTTGGTAATAAATAACAAACACTTTTCATATTCTTTAGGGGGAGGGATTTCCATGAATCAGGAAAAGATAGTAAAAATATATGAACCTGAAGATTATGAAAAAGTCATGAATTTTCTGCAAGGTGTACATGCACTCCAGGAAATTGAGGAAGAGTTGTTTAATAATGCGGTAATAATCGAATGTGATGAGGAAATATATGGAATGATCACATTTGAAATGTTTCGTAATAAAGCGCTCATCAGGTACTTTATCTTCGATAAGGATGTTGAGGAAAAGTATTTGATTGAGTTATACGAAAAGTTTTTTGCGAATTTGAAGGCTCATAATTTGAGCCGGGTATTTGTGATCATAAATAACGATAATATAAAGGAAATGTTTTTAAACCTTGGTTTTAAAGAGTTTCCTAAAGAATCTTTCTTTTTGACGGAAGAAAGTATTCTAAATACAAAATATAAAAATGCCATTACGATGGTATATGAAATTGAATACTAATAATAATTAAGAATGATTATAAAATATATATGAATCATTCTTTTTTATTAATAAAAAATAAATATAAATTTTGCTTGCTTTTTCCGGATATAAGTACTAAAATAACATAGGAATGTAAGTAAACAATAAGTTTATATATACTAAACAATGATAAAAACAAAGGAGAAATGACTATGAAATTAGATCAAGCAAAGGCTCCAATTTATGAAGCATTAAAAAAATTAATTGATGATGGTACGATACCTTTTGATGTACCGGGACATAAAAGGGGGATGGGTAATCCGCTCTTACAGGAATTTTTAGGGGAAAGGGCATGCAGATTCGATGTTAATTCATCAAAAACTATTGATAATGCGATTCATCCGACAGGAGTTATACGGGAAGCCGAAAAATTAATGGCTGATGCATTTGGCGCCGACGAGGCGTTTTTAATGGTAAACGGAACGACTTCGGCAGTTCAGGCGATGTTGATGTCAGCCTGTAAAGAAGGAGAAAAGGTTATATTACCTCGTAATGTTCATAAATCAGCGATTAACGCTTTAATTATCAGCGGTGCAATACCTGTTTATATTAATCCGGGTATTGATAATCATCTGGGCATTTCCCTGGGGATGTCAGTGGAAGATGTGAAGCAGACCATTGAGGAAAACCCTGATGCAAAAGCAATCTTCATTATCAATCCGACTTATTACGGTATTTGTTCCAATATTAAAGAGATTGTAAAAATCGCTCATGAATATGAAATGCTTGTACTTGTTGATGAAGCACATGGTACTCATTTTTATTTTGGGGATAATTCACCTTATGGCGGTATGCAGCTGGGAGCCGACATGTGTGCGTTAAGTTTGCATAAAACAGGCGGATCTTTGACCCAGAGTTCGGTACTTCTGGTTCGCTCGACAAATATCAATCCGCAATATGTAAGAAGTATCATTAATATAACCCAAACGACCAGTTCCTCATATTTATTGATGACCAGCCTGGATTTAGCGAGAAAACAATTAGCTGAAAAAGGAAGGCTTATGATAAACAGAGCAGTGGAGCTCGCTGATTATGCCAGAGAAGAGATTAAAAAGATCGGTGGGTACATTGTTTTCTCTAGGGATTTAATTAACGGTGACACAATAGCTGATTATGATGTGACCAAATTAAGTGTCAATGTGTCTAATATAGGTTTATCCGGGTTTGAAATCGGCGGTATCTTAAGAGATGAATATAAAATATTAATTGAATATGGTGATGCCAACAACTTTATGTGCGTGATAAGTTTGGGAGACACAAAAGAAAATATAGATAAACTTGTTGAGGCATTAAGAGAAATAAAGGAGAAATATAAATCGGATAAAATTGAAATGCCTAAAGCGGAATTCATTATCCCTGAAGTATCTGTTTCTCCGAGGGAAGCATTTTACGCCCGGAAAATGCCCGTGCTATTTACGGAAAGTGAAGGGTTGGTAAGCGGAGAATTTATTATGTGCTATCCTCCGGGAATTCCCGTAATCGCACCCGGAGAAATTATCAGTAAGGAAGCAATTGAATATATATTATACTCTAAGCAAAGAGGAAGCTTAATTACCGGTACTGAAGATTTAACTAATGAATACATAAATATTTTAGTATATTAAAACGGAGGAATAAAATGGAAAAAAGTACTTTAACATTTTTATTTTGTAATAGCGAATATAATGAGGCAAATACTGTTATTTTTGGGGCACCGTTTGATGGGACAACTTCATTTCGACCAGGTACGAGATTCGCTCCTCAAATCATGAGACAGGAATCTTACGGGTTAGAGGTGTACAGTCCGTACCAAGATAAGGATTTAACAGATTTTAAGATATTTGACGCGGGGGATTTGGTACCGATGATTGGTAATGTCGGAGGTATGATTGATAACATTACGGAATTTACCAATAAAATATTAGATGACGGTAAATTACCCGTTATGATTGGCGGAGAGCATTCATTATCGGTAGGGACTATCAAAGCGGTGGCAAAAAAGTATCCGGATTTACATATACTGCATTTTGATGCACATACGGATTTACGAGATGTTTATTATGAACATAAATTATCCCATGCCAATGTCTTATATCGGGCATGGGAAATGCTTGGGGACAATCGTATTTTCCAGTTCGGAATCCGCTCAGGAGCTAAAGAAGAGTTTGAATGGGCGAAAAAACATGTGATTCAAAATAAATATAATACAAACGGACTCGATGAAGCCTTAAAACGGGTAAAAGATAAACCGGTTTACATAACAATCGATTTGGATATTTTAGATCCGTCCGTATTTCCGGGAACGGGTACTCCTGAACCGGGCGGAATAAGTTTCCATGAGTTATTGGAAGCCATTTTAAAGTTCAAAGGGTTAAATGTCGTTGGTACCGATGTCATGGAACTGTCTCCGCATTATGATCACTCTGGGGCATCAACAGCCGTTGCTTGTAAGGTTTTAAGAGAATTATTGATAGCCGTCTGTAAATAAATAGAAATATAAAGGACTGTATTTTATCTTATGGTAAATACGGTCCTTTTTAAAATATTTAAAAAATTGTTAAAATTTTGTTAATTTTATGTTAAAATATTGTATACTGTAATATAAACGTTAGTCAATAATAAATAATAGAGGTGATTTTTATGTTTGGAGCAACGGAGTTGGAATATGCGCTTAGAATGTTGCTGGCTTTTATTGCCGGGGGCATTATCGGATTTGAAAGAGAAAGACATAAAAAGCCTGTTGGATTTCGGACCTATGTCTTGGTTTGTCTTGGTTCGGCTGTCATTACCATGGTTGGAGTCGAGACTTTACAAAAAACATTAGAGTTGGCTGAGGGGCAAGATGTTGTGAGGGTGGATCCGGTTCGACTTAGTGCGCAGGTTGTATCAGGGATTGGTTTTTTAGGAGCGGGGACAATTATACATGAAAAAAATAATATTAGCGGATTAACTTCGGCCGCAAGTTTGTGGGCATCATCGATGATTGGGATTGCCATAGGTTATGGTTATTATTTCATCGGGATTATGGCAACCTTTTTGGTCGAAATTACCTTAATATTAAGCAGTTTAAAACATTATTATAATCATCCCCATGATCATAAAAATAATCGAGATGAATAAGAGATATCATTATTTTTGATATCTCTTTCATATATCTTTATACATTTTTTTGTGTTCAATATTGGCATCTAAGAAGATTTCACCATATGCCGTATAGCCGACCTTCTGATAAAAAGGAAGGGCTGTTAATTGTGCGTTAAGAATAAGATGATGGATATTTTGTTTTTTGGCGTAGGCTTCGATCGTATCCATGATTAATCTGCCGACGCCTTTTTTACGGTATGATTTCAGCACGCAAACGCGTTCAATTTTGCCATTACCATCTATTATCCGAAAACGTGCCGCACCGATTGGTTTATTGTCGTCATAGACAATAAATTGCGTCGCTTCTCCGTCTAGTACATCAATTTCTTCGTCAATCGGGACCTTTTGTTCAATCAGGAAAACCTCGCTTCTTACTAATACCTGATCATAAAAATGCTTTTGAAGATTTGCGATTATACACTCCATTTTATCACCTCACATATTAAGATTATTTTAACTATTTTTTTATTAATATTCAATGATATTAATAAATTAAATTAGTGAAAAAAATTAATTAATGTGATATAATATAAAAGAATGTATTTATAGTAAATAATGAGGTGAAGTTATGTTAATAGTAGAAGACATTACAAAAATCTATAAGCTTAGTAAAAAGCAAATGATCTTAGAAAATACGAAAGATCCGAAAAAAATTGCCGCGAACAAGGTAAGTTTTGAAGTATATCCGGGAGAAATTTTTGGCTTGTTGGGTCCTAACGGAGCCGGAAAAACAACAACATTGCGTTGTATCTCCACCTTGATAAAACCTAATAGCGGTGATGCTTTTATCGGCAAGGAAAAAATAAGTGTTGTAAATGATGATGATAAAGCAAGAGGCCGTCTATCATTTTTAACCAGTGAGTTAAAATTAGAGGATCATTTTACCCCTAATTATTTGTTCAATTTTTTTGGCCGTTTATATGGCTTGGATGATGAAACAATTGAAAAAAATAAGGAAAAATTATTCACAAGATTCGGGATAAATGAATTTGCGGAAGTTAAGGTCAGTCAATTATCAACGGGTATGAAACAAAAAACATCAATTGCCGTTTCACTCGTTCATGATCCGGAAATCATCATCTTCGATGAACCGACCAATGGTCTTGATGTCTTAACAGCCAGATCGGTTACGGATTATTTACAGGAATTACGTGAGGAAGGAAAAACGATCGTCGTTTCGACGCATATAATGTCATTAGCGGCAAAATTATGTGATCGAATCGGTATTATAATTGACGGTAAAATCAGAAAAGTGGGAACAACTCAAAGCATATTGGAAGAAACCAACACTAAAGATTTGGATGATGCTTTCTTTGAAATATTTAAAAAAGCAAAGGTTGAAGACGGAGGTGCTATGTAATGAAGAATATTTGGACGATTGTCAAAAAAGAGTTAGCAAGAGTATTTACTGATAAAGGAATGATTTTATCGTTATTTTTATTACCACCGTTAACTATCTATTTAATTTATGGGTTAATGGGGATGAGTGCCGAAAAAGAAAGTAATAAATCTGAAAAATATATAGCGAGTGTCTATGTTGTTAATGCTCCGGAACAATTTGTCATTGAAGAGGACACAATCATCAGTTTAAAGGACTTCATTAATAATTTAAAAACGGATGAAGCTTTTTTAAACAGTTATAATAACAGTTTCGTAATCAATGGGAATGTTACATATATAAATGAAAGTGAATTTGATGAATATTTCCAAAAATTAAAAAATGAAGAAATTGATTTAATCATCAAATTCCCGAGTGATTTTGCCGGGAAGGTAGAATTAAATGATGCAAACAAACCTAATATTCAATTATTCTATAATGTGAATAAGACCTATTCGGAAAAAACTTTTTCTGATTTTTCAGTTGCCTTATCCCAATACCAAACACATATCGCCTCAACCAGAGTCGATTTAGATCAACTGATTGTTTTTAACAGTATTCCGGAAAATACGGGTGATGTTAAGAAACAACAAGGTTCGATATTGGGTATGATTTTACCAATGCTTCTGATAATTTACTTATTTACGGGAGCGATGAGTATCGGAATGGAATCGGTTGCCGGTGAAAAAGAAAGAGGTACAATTGCCACTTTACTCGTTACTCCGGTTAAACGAAGTGAACTGGCTATCGGTAAAATAATCAGTATCGCCATTATTGCCGTTTTAAGTTCCATAGCATCATTTTTGGGGTTGGTGGCCGTGATGCCGCAATTTGCGAAGATTGGCGGAGATGCTGATGTTTTCGGAGGATTAAGTTACGGTATTACTGATTTTGTAATGCTGTTTATGGTAATGTTTACCGCCGTATTAATGTTTGTATCCATGATCGTCATTGTTTCCACCTATGCAAAATCAACGAAGCAGGCAGGGACTTTGATTACTCCGTTATTGTTAATTGTCATGGGATCCGGGTTCTTTAATATGTTTACGATGGATATTACGGATAATATCATATATTACTTAATACCTGTATATAATATCAGCCTGTCACTCAAAGCCATCTTTCAGTTTGACATGGGTATTATAAACTGGTTGATAACAGTTATATCGACATTTGTTTACACCGTAATCTTTATTTTCTTAATTCAAAAAATGTTTAAGAGTGAGAAAATCATGTTTAATAAATAATTAATATTGGTAATAAACTAAAAAGGTTGGTGACATAATAATGTTGTTAGAAGCGATAAATAAAGACCTTAAAGAAGCCATGAAGAGCCAAAATAAGGAAAAATTAGAAACAATCAGATTAATTAAAGCGGCTTTAACGAATGAATTGATAAAAATAAATACGGATAAATTAACCGAGGAACAAGAGATTGCCGTTATTTCAAGGGAAGTTAAGCAAAGAAAAGATGCGATTAGTGAATTTGAAAAAGCCGGTAGAAATGATTTAGTCGAAAAAGAACAAAAGCAACTAGCCATTTTACAGACATATCTACCGAAACCTTTGACGGATGAAGAAATTTCGGATTTAATCGGCAAGACTGTTTCCGAATGCAACGCATCGGGTATGAAAGATATGGGGAAGGTTATGGCCAGCCTTACGCCAAAGGTAAAAGGAAGAGCCGATATGGCTAAGGTCAGTCAATTAGTAAAGAATTTTTTAACTAATTGAAAATGGCTGCGCTTACATTTTACTATACACTTGAAAATGGCAGTTTTTAGTAGTAAAATTAAAATGGAATGATTAAAATGTGAAGTATTTCACATGTAAAACTTAAGGAGGAATTATTATGGCTGTCAAAATCGCTATAAATGGATTTGGACGTATTGGACGTTTAGCATTTCGTTTAATGTTCAATGATCCTGAATTTGAAATCGTTGCGATAAACGATTTAACAGATGCTGGTACGTTGGCACACTTATTAAAATATGACTCAGCACAAGGAAGATATAATTTACCTGTGGAAGCAAGAGAATCTTCTATCGTCGTCGACGGTAAAGAAGTGACAATTTATGCCGAAAAAGATCCAAAACAATTACCTTGGGGACAATTAGGCGTTGACGTTGTATTGGAATGTACCGGTATGTTTACTGATAAAGATAAAGCAGAAGCACACATTGTTGCGGGTGCAAAACATGTTATCATCTCCGCACCAGCAAAAGGTGATTTAAAGACTATCGTATATAATGTAAACCATAATATCTTGGATGGTACGGAAACAGTTATTTCCGGTGCTTCATGTACCACAAACTGTTTGGCACCAATGGCAAAAGTACTTAATGATAAATTCGGTATCGTACAAGGATTTATGACAACTATTCATGCTTATACTAATGATCAAAATACTTTAGATGCGCCACATAAAAAAGGTGACTTAAGAAGAGCACGTGCTGCAGCCGCAAGTATCATACCTAATTCAACCGGTGCGGCTAAAGCAATCGGATTAGTTATTCCTGAATTAAACGGTAAGTTGGATGGTGCGGCACAACGCGTACCTGTAATCACCGGTTCATTAACAGAATTAACAACCGTCCTTGAAAAACGTGTTACTAAAGAGGAAATAAATGCGGCTATGAAAGAAGCCAGCAATGAAACATTTGGTTATACAACGGACGAAATCGTTTCAAGTGATGTTATCGGTATTACATACGGTTCATTATTTGATGCTACGCAAACCAAGGTTATCGAAGTGGACGGAAAACAAATGGTTAAGACAGTGGCATGGTATGATAATGAAATGAGCTATACGGCTCAACTTGTACGTACGGCTAAACATTTTGGAGATTTAATTAAATAATTTGTTAAAAATATTAGAGTCAACAAAAACATTTTGTTGGCTTTTTTATTTATTAACATAATTATCATGCTGATATGAATATGATAGTGTTAGTTATGATAATTATGGAGGTATTATGTGAAATATTTGGTTGATGTTGTTATCTGGGGTTATCCTCTGATTATTCTAATAATTTTGGTCAGTATATATTTTGGAATCAGGACAAGATTTATCCAATTAAGGTATATCAAATTAATGCCCAAATTATTGCTTGAAAAAAATAGTGATAAAGATAAGATATCCTCTTATCAGACAATCGCTTTAACCTTGGCTAATCATGTCGGTATCGGCAATATTTTGGGAGTAGCGGGAGCCATAATGTATGGCGGACCGGGGGCGATATTATGGATGTGGCTCACGGCGATTTTATGTTCAGGATTATCCGTTGTGGAAAACACTTTGGGACAGATGTACAAAACGGAACATAACGGCCAGTATCGTGGTGGTCCGGCTTATTACATATATAAAGGTATCGGCTCAAAAACCTGGGCCGTTATCATTGCTTTTGTTTTATTTATCTGTTTGGGATTATTGATGCCGACAATTCAAGCCGTCGCCATATCGACATCTATGAATAATACCTTCAATTTATCAAAATTAGTCGTCGGGTTCTTTGTCACGTTTACTATCGGATTTATCATCTTTGGCGAATCAAAAAGAATAATTCATGTGGCTGAGGTAATTGTCCCGTTTATGGCCATTTTCTATCTCCTACTCGCCTTTATCGTCATTATTTCTCATGTTAAATTTATTGATGATGTATTTTTATTAATATTGGATAACGCATTTAATAAAAATGCTTTTTATGGGAGCATCATAGGAAATGCGATCAATTATGGCATCAGGAGAGGAATATTCACACATGAAGCCGGTTTGGGTTCCTCACCCAATATCTCTGCATCAAGTAATGTGTCACATCCGGTTAAACAGGGTATCAACTCAGCTTTTTGCGTCTTTATCGATACGATTGTGATTTGTAGTGCCACCGCATTTATGATCTTGGTTACCAATTGTTTTAATGTAATGGGGGAAGGAAAGTTACTGTTTGAAGGTTTAAGCGGTCTGGATTACACCAGTTTTGTCGGTGCGGCAATAGATACCGTTTTTAAAAATTGGGGTTCATATTTTGTCAGCATCTCCATTTTCTTTTTTGCCTATGCTTCGTTATTCAGCGGATTCTACAATGCGGAGACCAATTTAATCTTTATCTTTAAGTCAAAAAAATTGTATAAGTTGGCAAATATTCTATATAAATGTGCCTTTTTGACAATAATAATGTCGAGTTCAATCTTTAATACGGAATTTGCCTGGGTTTTAACGGATTTTGGTGTGGGTATTGCCGCATTTGTCAATATCATCGTTATTTTACTGCTAAGCAATAAATTTCTTGATGTGGTGCGTGATTTTGAGTTAAAATATAAAAAGAAAGATGATAGTAAATATTTCAATAAGGATTTAGAATGTTGGAGATGAAAAGATGAATATCGCAATTTTGACAATAGGTGATGAGGTAGTAAGCGGGAAGATTACAAATACTAATGCTTCCCACATCGCAAAGGTTTTGGAAGCAAATCAGTTTATTGTTTCAAGACATTTGTCCGTCAGAGATCTGGAAGTGGAAATAATAAGCGGTTTGGACTATTTATATCAGAATGCCGATGTTGTTATTACGACCGGAGGCTTGGGTCCGACATCGGACGACTTGACTAAAGAAGTCAGTGCCGCCTATTTTAATGAAGAAATGATTTTATACCCGGAAGAATTAACGAAGATTGAAAATTATTTTACTTCTTCAGGACGTGTGATGCCTGAAATCAATAAGAAACAGGCTTATTTTATTCCTGAGGCGATTGTCATTCGTAACGATAACGGAACCGCCCCGGGAATGATATATGAAAAAAAGCAACGGATAATCATCAACTTGCCGGGTCCGCCAAAAGAGCTGGAGCCGATGTTGGAAGAAACGGTAATTCCGTATTTGAAAAAAAAGTTTCTAAGGAAAATCTTTAAAAAGGAATATCGGTTAATGGGCCTAGGCGAGTCGGATGCCGAGACGATTATTAAACCGTTATTTTCCAAATATCCGAAGATAAAAATCTCACCGTACGCCTCCGTTGGCATTGTCGATTACCTTATAACAACAACGGAGGATAATGATGAATTGTTTATCGCCTGCTGTCGGGATTTTGAACAGTATTTGGCCGATTATATTATTGGTGACTGGAAGTTAAATATTCAGGATCTGATTGTTAGTATGCTTACCGAGAAAGGCTTAAAACTAACGCTAGCTGAAAGCTGCACGGGAGGAATGGTGACATCATCAATCGTTAATGTGTCGGGAAGTTCAAAGGTATTGACGGAAGCAATGGTGACATACAGTAATGAAGCCAAAGTAAAACATTTAGGTGTCAAGGAAGAAACACTCTCTTTACATGGTGCCGTATCGGCGGAAGTGGCTGCGGAAATGGCCAAAGGAGTAAAAGAAGTAAGCGGTGCGGATATCGGTTTAAGTATTACCGGTATTGCCGGACCTACCGGAGGTACTGAAGAAAAACCGGTGGGTTTGGTTTATTCAGGTATTTATTTTAACGGTGATACCTATGTCTTTAAAAATATTTACAAAGGTGACAGATATAAAGTAAGATATCGCGCAACATTGGGCATTTTATATGAATTATACAAAATATTAAAGAAAACGCTTTAATTGTGATTTTTTTCTCAAGGTAATTGAATTTATTTAAGTCACAATTTATAATATAAGAGAAATAAACAAGGAGGAATTTACCAAATGGCTAAGAAAACCGTTAGAGATGTTGAATTAAAAGGACGTAAGGTATTAGTTCGCGTTGATTTTAATGTACCGATGGATAAAAATACCGGGGAAATAACCGATGATAATCGTATTGTACAGGCTTTACCTACCATTCAATACATTATTGATAAAGGTGGGAAGGTGATTTTATTTTCCCATTTGGGAAAGGTTTCAACTGTGGAAGATAAAGCTAAAAATTCACTTGCTCCCGTAGCTAAAAGATTAAGTGAATTACTTAAAAAAGATGTTCAATTTATTCCGGAAACTCGCGGACCCCAATTGGAGAAGGCGATTGACAATTTAAAAGATGGTGAAGTGTTATTGTTTGAAAACACCCGTTTTGAGGACATTGATGGTAAAAAAGAATCGAAAAATAATCCGGAATTGGGAAAATACTGGGCTAGTTTAGGGGACATTTTTGTCAATGACGCTTTTGGTACCGCACATCGTGCTCATGCTTCCAACTCCGGAATTGCCGCCAATCTGGAATGTGTTTCCGGTTTCTTAATGGAAAAAGAAATTAAATTCATCGGTGGTGCCGTGCAAAATCCGGCACATCCGTATGTGGCTATTTTAGGCGGTGCTAAGGTGTCCGATAAAATTGCCGTAATCGAAAACCTATTGGATAAAGCCGATAAAGTGTTTGTCGGTGGAGGTATGATGTTCACCTTTTTAAAGGCTAAGGGTTATAATATCGGAAAATCATTATTTGAAGAAGATCGTTTGGATTTTGCGAAATCACTTATTGAAAAAGCCGGAAATAAATTAATTCTGCCGATTGATACGGTAGCGGCTAAAGAATTTAAAAATGATACTCCATATCGGATAGCTTCAGTGGATGATATAAAAGAGGATGAAATGGGACTTGATATCGGTCCAAAATCCGTCGAATTATTCACCAAAGAATTGGCAGGTGCAAAAACAGTGGTTTGGAACGGACCAATGGGTGTTTTTGAAATGGAAAACTTCGCTAAGGGAACAATCGGTGTCTGTGAAGCCATTGCCAATCTAAAAGATGCGATAACCATTATTGGTGGGGGGGATAGCGCGGCCGCCGCATTCCAATTGGGTTATGCTGAAAGATTTACCCATATATCAACCGGTGGAGGAGCATCGCTAGAATATCTTGAAGGTAAAGAATTACCGGGGGTTGCCGCAATAGCCGATAAGTAAAAAACATGAGGAGAAATTTTGACAATTTCTCCTTTTTTTTAATGTAAGGGTTTTACTTATTTCTATTATTTATTATTAGTGTTACAATAATAGTGGACTTATAAACGGGAGATGTTTTTATGATTATAAAAGGTACTAAAGTATCTAACGGATATGCGATAGGAAAAGTTAAAATCATTCATAAACAGGAAATTTTAGTCAGTGATAAAAAAGTTGATGATGTCATTGTTGAATTTAATCGTGTGAAAAAAGCTGTGGAAAACGTTGTGGATAAAATTGACCAAGAGAAGCAATTGGTGGCTAATCGCTTAAAGATAGAAGAATTACGGATATTTGACGCTCATATAACAATGGCTCAAGACCCCGAATTATTAAATATGATTAAATTAGAAATTGAGAAAAACCATGAGTCGGCGGAATATGTGGTCAATAAAGTATTCAATGAAGTTATCAAAACATTTAAAGCCATTGAAAATGAATATTTTCGGGATAGAGCCGAGGATGTTGAAGAAATTAAAAGAAAGATCCTGTATGAATTATTAAATATTGAAGAAGTGGATTTGGATAATATCAACGAAAAGGTGATAATTGCTTCCCATGATTTATCACCGTCGCAAACTGCCAGATTAAGCCGTGATAATACTTTAGGTTTTATTACCGAGACCGGCGGATTAACTTCCCACAGTGCGATTATGGCCCGTTCGCTGGAGATACCGGCGGTATTAGGTTTAAAAGATGTCATGAGTCACCTTAAAGACGGTGATGTGATTATCATTGACTCGGAAGAGGGTTATGTGATAATCAATCCGAATTCAGAGGAAATTAATGAATATCAGAATAAAATCCGCTTGAATCAGGTATATACCGAAAAGCTATCTTTGATAAAAAATCTTCCGACAACAACTTTAGATGATAAGAAATTATATTTGGCCGCAAATATCGGTAATATAACGGATTTTGAGAAGGCTTTGGAAGTAAACAGCGATGGAATCGGTTTATTTCGAACGGAATTTATGTTTATGGATAGACCTGATTTACCTGATGAGGAAGAACAGTTTCTGATATATAAAAATATCTTGGAAAGAATGAATCAAAAAAAAGTTGTGGTAAGAACGGTTGATATCGGCGGAGATAAATCGCTTGAATATTTGCATTTACCAAAAGAAATGAATCCTTTTTTAGGACTTCGGGCGATCAGGCTATGTTTAAGTAACAAAAAGCTTTTTGTAGATCAAATAAGAGCTCTCTTAAGGGCATCTGTTTATGGGAAACTTTCCATAATGTTCCCCATGGTTTCAACAATTCAGGAGTTACTCGACATTAAGGAAATAATTAAGGAAATTAAAGATGAATTGACAAGTAAAAAAATCTCTTTCAGCGATAACATTGAAATCGGTATGATGATAGAGACACCCGCGGCGGCCATCTTAAGTGAAAAGTTTACGAAACACGTCGATTTCTTTTCCATAGGAACTAATGATTTGGTGCAATATACCCTTGCGGCTGACAGAATGAACGAGCATGTATCCTACCTTTATCAACCGCTTAATCCTTCCGTGTTAAGATTAATAAAGATGACGATTGACAGTGCTCATAAATATAAAAAATGGGTCGGAGTATGCGGGGAGATGGCTAGTGATAAGCATGCCGCCTTACTTCTTGTGGGATTGGGTGTGGATGAGTTATCCATGGCTACGTCAAATTTATTATATATAAAGGATATTATATTGACTTCAAATTATAAGGATTTAAAACATATCGCAAACAGAGTACTAATGCTGGAAACGGAAAACGAAGTGTTGAACTATTTAAAAGAGCATGTGGATTTGTAATATAAAGTAAATATTAAATAAGTATTGACATATACTAAAATATACGATAAATTATAAACTATATAAACAATAAACTGTGAAGGAAAGAGTAAATAATGTATTCTTTATAGAGAATCTCGTTTAGGTGGAAAGAGATAAGAATAGTTATTGAAGATGGCTCCGGAGTTTGTTATCCGATATTTAGGGTAGCACGTTAATCGCGTTAAGATTTCGAGTGTGCCTTTTATCAGACAAATTAGGGTGGTACCGCGGTTTTTCGTCCCTAGCTAAATAGCTAGGGCTTTTTTAATTTTTAAGGAGATGATAAGATGAAAAAACCAACATTCTATATTACAACACCGATATATTATCCAAGCGGAAAATTACATATAGGCCATGCTTATACTACTGTTGCTGGCGATGCCATGGCAAGATACAAAAAACTGAGAGGATTTGATGTTTATTATTTGACCGGAACGGACGAACATGGTGAAAAAATACAAAAAGCGGCTGAAGAAAAAAGTTTGAAACCACTGGAATATATTGATCCGATCATTGACAACGCCAAAGAGGTTTGGAAGAGTTTGGATATTGAATATAATGATTTCATCAGAACAACCGAAGAACGTCATAAAGTGGCCGTACAAAAAATTTTTCAAAGATTTATAGATCAGGGGGATATTTATAAGGGTGAATATGAGGGATGGTATTGTACGCCGTGCGAGGCTTTTTATACGCCAACCCAATTAAATGACCATAAATGTCCTGATTGCGGAAGAGAAGTACACTTAGTAAAAGAAGAAGCATATTTTTTTAGAATGAGTAAATATGCCGACAGATTATTAAAGTTTTATGAAGAAAATGTGGAGTTTATCGAACCTGAATCACGGAAAAACGAAATGATTAATAATTTTATCAAACCCGGTTTGGAGGATTTATGTGTATCGAGAACATCTTTTGACTGGGGGATAAAAGTACCTAGTGATCCTAAACATGTCGTGTATGTTTGGATTGATGCGTTGACTAATTATATAACCGCTTTAGGATACACCTCATCCGATGATTCATTATTCAAAAAATACTGGCCGGCTGATGTTCATTTGGTGGGTAAAGAAATCGTCCGTTTTCATACGATTTACTGGCCAATTATGTTAATGGCACTAAATATATCGCTTCCAAAGAAAGTATTCGCCCATGGCTGGATATTAATGAAGGAAGGGAAGATGTCAAAATCAAAGGGTAATGTCATTTATCCGGATACATTAATTAATCGTTACGGTTTAGATACACTACGATATTTTCTGTTGCGTGAATTACCGTTTGGTTCTGACGGATTATTTACACCGGAAGCCTTCGTGGAAAGGATTAATTATGATTTGGCCAATGATTTGGGTAATTTGTTAAATCGGACGATTTCCATGTTAAATAAATATTTTGCCGGTGTGATTAAAAATAAACCTAAGAAAATTTCTGAACTGGATAAATCCCTCAGGCAATTTATCCGGGAAAAAATCGATTTATATGAAGCGGCAATGGAAAGATTAAGATTTTCGGTTGCATTGCAGGAAGTATGGCAAATAATTTCCAGAGCTAACAAATATATTGATGAAACTACTCCTTGGGTATTGGCAAAAGACGAAAGTAAAACAGATGATTTATACTCGGTACTGTATCATTTATGTGAGACATTAAGGATTGTAGGTATATTAATCAGTCCTGTTTTGACGCAAACACCGAAAAAGATCTTTAGTCAGTTGGGAATTCCGCAGGAAAATTTAAAAGTTTATGATTCAATTAAGGAATTTGGTTATATTAATAATGTTAAAGTTATTAGTGAACCGGAACCAATCTTTCCAAGATTAGACATTGAGGAAGAAATTGCCTATATTAAGAAAAGCATGACTGGAAAACCCGCAATACCTAAACCTGAGGTAGAGGAAATAACGATTGAAGATTTTACAAAAATTGACTTACGTGTCGGTGAGATAATATCGTGTAAAAAACATCCAAAAGCAGACAGATTACTTGTATCACAAATTGATTTGGGCTTTGAAACCCGACAAATTGTATCAGGAATAGCTGAACATTATGAACCTGAGGATTTGGTTCATAAAAAAGTGATTGTTGTATCGAATTTAAAACCGGTTAATTTAAGAGGGGAAAAATCAGAAGGTATGATTCTAGCTGCCAGTTTTGAAAAGGACTTAGCTATAGCGACGGTTTTAAAAGATCTTCCTAATGGTTCTAAAGTAAAATAATTTTTACTTATTTTGTTTAAAATAAGTGAAACTTATTGACTTTATCTTAAATATTTTATATTATATAGGTTGGTACGTTTCCTTTCCACTTTTTTAAGCCCCTAAAAAAGGGAATTATAAAAATATAAAATGTTAATTATTATTTAGCAGGAGGATACAAAATGATGCGTTCAACATTTATGGCTAATGCACAAAATATAGAACGTAAATGGTATGTAGTTGATGCGGATGGACAAACGTTAGGACGTTTATCTACTCAAGTTGCTACATTATTACGTGGTAAACATAAACCAACATTCACACCACATGTTGACTGTGGCGACTATGTTATCGTTATAAATGCAGAGAAAATTGAATTAACCGGAGATAAATGGAATAAAAAATTATATGTTCATCACTCAGGACATCCTGGAGGATTAAAAGTAAAGACCGCTAAGGTGATGAATGCGACACAACCTGAAAAAATGGTTGAATTAGCGATTTTGGGTATGTTGCCTAAAAACCGTTTAGGTAACCAAATTGGTAAGAAATTATTCGTATATAGTGGAAACGAGCATCCACATGCTGCGCAAAAACCTGAAGTTTATGAACTTCAAGGTTAATAAAGGAGGAAGCAATATATGGACAAAGTACAATATTTAGGAACCGGAAGACGTAAAAGTTCAATTGCTCGTGTTCGTCTTATTCCAGGTACAGGTAAAATCGTTATCAATCGTCGCGAATTTGAAGATTATATTCCAAATCCGGCTACTCGTTTAGATATTTTACAACCTTTAGCATTAACGGAAAACACAACAAATTATGATGTATTTGTTAATGTATATGGTGGCGGTGTTACAGGTCAAGCAGGTGCTATCCGTTTAGGAATTACCCGAGCATTATTGGAGGCAAATCCTGATTACCGCTCCACGCTGAAAGCAGCTGGTTTAATAACTCGTGACCCACGTGTGAAAGAACGTAAGAAATATGGTCTTAAAAAAGCACGTCGTGCACCTCAATTCTCAAAACGTTAATTATATTGTGTATTATACAAACCCGATTTCATCGGGTTTTTTTTATGTGCGCCGGGCATGTATATCAACTAGGTGATGAAAGTTCACTATAGGGGTTAACCGTGCCAACTATTAGCCGAATGCAAGGGTGTCCATC
>JAWLBU010000006.1:0-65628 GCA_041687555.1 Haloplasmataceae bacterium
GAGACATTGTCTCTTCTTTTGGCATGCTCAAAATTAATAGGTAATATTTTTTATAAAATTTTTATTTTTTACTTGACTTTAGTATAGCTGGCTCCTAATCCGAATAATGAACCCAATAGCGAGAGCTTCTGAATATCGCTAGTGTTAAAATCATTATTAGGATAAATAGCACCCAGCTCATCGCCGAAGCATAGCCCATTTCAAATGCTTCAAATCCTGTCTCGTAAATATAGACATTGATGACATATGTGGCATATGCCGGTCCGCCTTCAGTTATCATAAATGGTCCGTTAAATACCTGAAATGCTTCGATTAATCGCATTACCGCATTAAACAAGATTACCGGAGTGATAATCGGAATCGTAATTTTATAAAATATTTTGAATCTTGACGCTCCATCCATTATTGCCGCTTCATACAATGATTCGGGCACATTTTTTAATGCGGCCAGAAAAATAATCATCGAGGAACCAAATTGCCAAACCCTAAGTAAGGAAATCACAATTAAGGCGCTAAAGGATCCGGTCAGCCAATAGATATCGTTAAAGCCAAAAAAATTAATGACATTATTAACTAACCCCTCATTTCCAAACAAATAGCGCCAAAATACGGCTATCGCAATATTGGCTCCAAGAATACTTGGAATATAAAATGCCGTTCGAAAAAAACCTATTCCCTTAATCTTAAAATTTAAGACAAAAGCGACAAATAAAGAAATAATCAAGACAAGGGGGACGGTAATCAAAACATAGCGAAAAGTAACCACCATCGAATTAATAAACTTCTCATCTTTAAACAAATTGATAAAGTTATCAAACTTAACAAACTCTTTAGTATTTTTCATTAAATTATAATTGAAAAAACTAATGATGAGTGAATTGATTATCGGATAGATTTTAAAAATGATTAATCCGATTCCCCAGGGAATAAGCAAAACATAAGGAACCCATTTCTTTGCTCCTACCATGACCTATCACCTAACTTTTCATGGCATCAGCTAAGGCGGTATCAAAGTTTTTTATTAAACCATCAACTGCCCTGTCGGCTGTTTTGTCACCTAATAACCATAACTCGAATTCCTTTTCATATACCTGCCTGAAAGTATCATCTTCATAATATGGATGTATATATAAATCGCATTCCTTATTATTATCAAAGTATTCCTGAACGATTAAATGACCATCCCATTCGAGACCTTGTAAAAGATCATTTTTTTCTAGTACCTCAAAAGCTAATTCATTCGAAGGCACACCACGCTCTAACCCCAATCGTTTTATCGCCTCTTCGTCAGTTGTGATAAAGTTGAGAAAGGTTTCGACTGCCTTTTTATTTTTGATCTTTTTACTTACGGCGTATGCCATTGAGGTTTTCTTATACATTCCTTTTTGTTCGTCAGGATTTATCTGAAATAACCCGGCTGTTATCATCTCGTGCTTTTGCGGGAGTGTACCACGGTAGATACCTATTGATGTATTCCATTCAAAGACACCGCCGTAATTACCCTCTATCCATTTTGGATTAGTTTCTCCGTCATTACTATCCATCTTCGTTGTCGGTATTAATACCCCGTTATTTCTTAATGATTCCAAGAAACGAAAACCGTCCAACAGCTCTGTTTTCGTGAATGCTAATTTATTGTTTTCAATAACGTTTTTCTCATATTTTTGTGATAAATAGGTAAACATCATATAAGCAACACCCTGATGCCCGATTTTACCCAAGGCATACTTGGTATTATCCTTACCATTGATGATTCTGCCGGCTTCTATCAGTTCATCCCAAGTTTTAGGAATTGTTTCAATACCTGCTTCTTCGTATACTGTTTTATTTAAATAAAAGATTCTTCCCGTTTCCGAAATAGATAATCCCAATACCTTACCATTTATGGTTATCGGGTCTAGTTCACCCTCCGGCCATATACTTAAATCAATATCTAATTTGCTTAAATCATAGAAGCGCGCATCACCGCCGAATAAGTAAAACCAGTTGTAGTTTACCTGCATAATATCCGGTTCCCTGCCGGCAATTAACTGCATTGATAGCTGGCTGTAATAACCTTCCCAGCTCGTATACTGAGGTCTAACTTTATATTCCGGATATTTTTCTTCAAACATCTCGATTACATCTAATGTAGCCACGTTTCGTTCCTGTCCACCCCACCACGAAAAAGTGATTTCATTAAAATCTTTCTTTTTATTACAACCTGATAAAAAAAACACAAATGAAATCAATGCGCAAAATACTAAAACTTTTCTCATTCTTCCACCTCTTTAATTTTTAACCAATTTATTTTCTCATCACTTATTAATCCAACTTTTTCTTCCTTTAGATTATCTGTTAAAGTAATTACATCGGCTAATTGATAATGATAATAAAGCTCTGTAAAACCATTCCAATTAAACTCAAGCGGTTCTACCTGATAAGCTCTAAACGGTGTATTACTGTCTTCACTACCACCTCTAAAAGTATAATCATTAAGCTGATATATACTGTTAATTACCCGGTATTTACCGGTATAGATTAGCTCCTTGTTTTTCTGATTGTTTTTTATCGGTGTACTGACATCGATAAATACGCTGTTTTCCATTAAACAGGCTCCATTTTCCGTAGTAATGATTCCCTGGTTATTAACTCCTATTTTAAACTGTGAATTGTCAAAAACATGTCGATATCTTCGCGACAAGTCATTTTTTACCTTATAAAGGTAAGAATTATCCAAAATCACGTTATATATATGGACATTTCCGGCACGTAATCTTGGCAGACGGTCCTGTAAATTTCGATAGATATTATGATGCAATGTGAGGGATAATTCCTTATTTCTTTCATCAAGTTCAGAAGCTCCCACCAAATGACCCTTTTTCTGAGAACTGTATAAGGTCACTATTTCATCAATAGTCATACCGGAATTCCGTAAAAACTGATATAAAGGATAGTTATTGATATTTTCTTCTAAAAAAGCAAATTGTTCATATATAAAATCATTTGGTTCGAAAATAAATGAGCTAAAGGAAATGGTGACATTCTTACTTCCTTCTTTTAAATCGATTAAACCATCATAGGCTTTACCAAATACCAAATGATCGAGCCACACGCCGTTACTATCCTCTAGAGTAAAATAATCCCAATCGTTCCGATCATAATCACCCTTTGTAGCCTCATCAAATTCCCATATTTCATCAAAACGCAAATTGCGAAAAACGATATCCTCACTTCGTTTGATAATAAAACTGGCGTGTTTAATCGTATGACCCGACTTGGAAAAAATCATTAAAGAATGACGATCTTGAATATTAATCTTACTTACTCCCGATTCGATTAATGTCGGATGAAGTAAAGGCTTATTATGTGATTTGACAATCTTCGAAAATTCACTTAAATCATATTGCCATTGTAATTCTTCATAACCTAAATTTAAATCATTATTAATTTCAATGACTTTAATCTCTTTATTACTCAAGGCTTCTATAAATTCATATTCATTATTAACTATTACGTAGCAATCGGAATCAGAAGAAATATCGATACGATTACTAATAAAATCCTGGGCAAAACCACTGACAGACATCAAAGGTGAATCTTTATTGTTAATATAAGTTGTCGTAGTCGTATTAGTTAAATTAGTGGTTGAGCTTTTATTATTCTTACAACCCGAACATATAAGCAAAAAAAAGATAATTAATAGACGTTTACCCATAATCCACCATTAAATTCTTTATTTGAAATCGCATTCGGTAATGCGAAATATCACGTCTAAAATATTATCACAACAATAAATAATTGTGTGTCGAAATTTGTCGAAGATTTCATAAATTTATATATATAATTAAAAAAGCCCTTAGAATATCTAAAGGCTTAACATATCGGCTGATTTGTCAATTTTGCTAATTTAATATTCAATTGTCGTTCAAATTGATTTTTCACGATTATTTTAGTCAGATTAGCTAAATTAATATCCACTTTATATAATAAGATATTTATACAAAAAGCTTCTTCCATTGTTATTTTGTAAGATTCATATACCACTTCTTTATCCAAAGACACAAATGTGACGGATATCGGGCTATCAACCAGCGGTGCAAAAACTTCAATTACGAGATAAGGATAATTTTCTGATATAGATATATTTTCGATTATAAGTGCATCTTCCGCTTTAGATAAATGATGTTCCCCATTAAATAAGATTAAATCATGGTTTGTTAGGACCTTATCAGATAATCCGTATGTGTTCCCTAATAGATACCTTTGATCCTCAATAAATCGATCGGTAATTAATTTTTTTGTTTTCCTGTCCATATGACATAATCCCATCGTTTGGATAAAATGATTATGATTAACATACCAGTTATATGCGGTCCAATAATTGATTCCGGCAATATAACCCAGTTTATTTTCTTCACCCAGCGGTGTGACGGTTGATTTTTCCGTTAATGCTAAGAGTACGTCATTATATACTTTATATTGATATTCCATTTGCGAATCATCTTCAAAGGACCAAACACCATATTCCGTATTTATTATCGGTTTATTCGGCCACATCAAATGTGCTTTTTCGATAAATCTTCTCGTACCTTCATACGGGGTACTGCCATGAAAAATACCGAAATACATCGTCCATCCCAAAACATCGAGGACCTCCATCGATTCATCATAGTAACCCGGCTGATCAGCCGCCGCACTTTGGGTAACCAAGCGTAAATCCTGATATTTATGTCTTACTTCATTTACTAATTTCTCATTATATAATTTTCTTAATTTTACATCCTTCGATTCATTTTGCGTACTCCACATGATGATTGACGGTCTGTTGAAATTGGAATACACCATTTCTCTAAACATTTGATAAGAGAGTCCTTTATCCTCAATGACTTCATAATGTTTAGTCTCAAATTGCCATAAAGGGATTTCAACCGTTGACAATAAACCGATGCGATCCAAAAACATGTAGGTATAAACATGATTCGGATAATGAGCGGTTCTTACATAATTGACATTTAATGATTTAATTTGCATAAAATCAGCTTTGATTCTTTCCCAGTTAGCACTTCTCCCATAGATGGGCCACTCTTCATGACGAGCGATACCGGATAGAAAGATTGATTGTCCATTTAACAGGATATGGCATCCCTTTGTCTTAACC
Source organism: Haloplasmataceae bacterium (assembly GCA_041687555.1). Lineage (GTDB taxonomy): Bacteria > Bacillota_I > Bacilli_A > Haloplasmatales > Haloplasmataceae > JAWLBU01. The sequence goes on from JAWLBU010000006.1 coordinate 5,141, forward strand.
GTTCTTAAGCCAAATTGGGTGGCAAATTCATCATATAATATTTCATCTTCAAAGATACTTACCTGTAATATATATAAATTAGGATCATTTACCGACCATAATTTAGGATTTTTTATTTTCATAAATAATTCTGACGCGGTAAATTCATGAGAATTAACGGTAATTTCATCCAATCCGTCAATTTCGATATCGACTTCATTATTTGCCAAATCTAGCGGATAAATGGATTCTAAAAACGGTCGACTGAATTTATCGGTATCATACACCCTCAATTTCATAGTCACTTTTCTTTGCTTATTTGCATTATTTACAATCGCGACTCTAACCTTGCAATTACCATCGGTATCCAAAGGTACTATATCAACACGCGGTAAATAGATTTCACTTAATTCCTCGATATATATATCCTGAAGGATACCCGTATAATTAAAAAAATCGGTTCCTTCGGTAGCAGGGATAATATCAAATCTACTACCCCATTTTGGGTTATCAACCCGTACTACAATCACATTATTTCCGGAATTAAGAAAATCAGTAATATCAAAGGCAAACGGAGTGTAACCTCCTTCGTGATAACCGACGTATCTTTCATTTATAAAAATATCACCGACGTAGGATAATCCAAGGCATTTTAAAAGATATCTTTTTCCTTCCGCTTTGATTAAATCAAACTTCCGTCTGTACCACACGCCATCCTGGTACTGTTCCATTCCTAAAGTCGATTCTTCTCCCGTTGCTTTGTTTTCAATACCAGGTATCATAATTGTTTCCAAATTACCACAATCGAAATCTGATTTTATTATTTCGGTATTTAAAGCCTCTTTGATCCAGTCCTGATTTCTTTCAGCCATCGATCTTTTAGCCATATCATGAAACCGAAGCTTTGTCCAAATACCATTTAGATTGACTGTCCTTCGTTTTTGTGGCTCAAAACTCGGATACACTATATCATTTTGAATGGGAATCGTAATTCCGTTTACTTCTTTTAATGTTAAGGTAGTTTTCAATATATTATTTGTCATTTTGCGCTCCTTTAACTAATTTAAGAAAAATCCATATAGAATCTATATGGACTTTTTTAAAGAGGAGAAAATTACTCTATAATAAATGTAGTTATTGAATTTTCAGGAACCACAACGGTAACTCCTTCGTTTCCTAACACCAGGGAGAATTTTTCTAAATGACCCCGTTCGTTCTGAACAACTACAACTATAGAACCATCCGTATTTCTAAATGCCGTTGTATAAACACTGTCAGGTAAATTAGCGGCAAGTCCGATTCTAACAGCACCTGGTCGAATATATTTTGAAAAATGACCGATGTAATAATAAGAACTGTTATAAATGAGTTCCTTAGTATTCCGATCGGCTAAAATCGGAGCATCGCAATAATTACCCACATGATTAGGTCCGCCCAATTCATTTAGGACGATATTCCAATCCATCCAGCCTTCCAACCAATTGTTTAAATCACCGATAATATTACGGCCATATCTTTCTCCCGTTTTCCAAGAACCGACATGAGGACCGCCTTCCTGACATCCTTCGGTAAATAATAAATGTTTGTCTGGGAACATATTGTGTACGATGCTTAAATTACCATATTTTTCGCTGACATACCAATGGTTACCGACACCCCAAACATATTTATTGGCGTCTTTATCCAATAAAACGGTAGAGGCTCTTTGGACGATGATATCTCGATTATGATCCCAGATAATTATACCGACATCTCCTAAACCTGCTTTTTCAAGTGTCGGACCCAAATAATTTTTCACGAAATCTCTTTCCTGTTCAGCCGAATAAATACAGGAATCCCATGTTTGAATGGCGGCAGGTTCATTTTGCACACTTACCCATTCGATATGGATACCACGCTTACGCATTTCGTTAATGAATTTAACATAATAATTAGCCCATGTTTGATAGTGTTCAGGAAGTAAATATCCACCGTAGTTCATTTCGTTATTTGTCTTCATCCATTTTGACGGGCTCCATGGTGAGGCTAAGAGCTTAATGGTCGTTCCGCTAACTTTGGTCGCATCCTTAATAAGAGGTACCACCCATTTATCCTCCCTTGAGATATCAAAGGATTTTAGACTTGTATCACCATTTTCTACATAATCATAATTTTCTAAGGAAAAGTCACATGAGTTGATATGGACACGTCCAATAGTATATCCAAGCCCCTCTTCAGGGTCAAAATATGCTTTTATAGCTTCATTTCGTTTTTCCTCAGGCATTTCACTAAGCGTGTAAGCCGCTGCTTCCGTAATTGCCCCGCCAAAGCCGATTATTTTTTGATATGTTTCAGCAGGATTAAGGGCAATGATATTGACTTTATTTTCAAAATCCTTGGTAAGCCCGAGAATCTGATGCTCTTTTAATCGCTCATTTGTATTTTTCGCCGTACGAATTACTCTTACTTTCATATCTATACTCCTAATCATCATATTTTAGACCAAATCCATATGGAAATAAATAATCCTCTTCCACATAATTAGTCTTATTAACAGTTTCACCAAATTGTGTGGTATATTTTGGCCATGTGACAGGCAGTTTACCCGTAAAGTCATAATCACCAAAAATAACATCACTAATACCTTTTCCACCTTCACTTCCAGGTAACCAGGCGGCTATAAATGCATCCCAATTATTTAGATAGCTGTTAATTAACATAGGTCTTCCTGATAATAAAATCACGATGGTTGGTAAACCGGTCTGTTTAGCCTGTGAGAGTGCAAGCAAATTACCTGCGTGCGATGTCGCACTGTATAATGTCAAGTTACCATTATCACCAATACCTTCAGCATAAGGGACCTCTGCGATGACAACAATGGCAACATCAGCTTTAGAGGCATCACTGATATTTCTGTAAACATGACCTCCATTTTCACTTACAACTTCATTTAAACCTTCATAAATCGATGTACCCAGAACTCTGTTTGGATCATGTGTACCCTGCCATTCAATTGTCCAACCTCCGCTTTGTATAGCGGTGTTATCGGCACCCGGTCCAAGAAGCAATACATCGGTACTTTTTTGAAGCGGAAGGATATTATCTTGATTTTTTAATAACACCAGTGATTTTCTGACTGCTTCCCGGGCAATTTCCTTATGTTCTTCCGAGTTAAAATCAGTATCATCAAATGTTTTTATCGGACTCTCGAATAATCCTCGCTTATGTTTAATCATTAAAATTCTGCCAACGGCATCATTTATTCGTTCCATAGTAATTTTATTTTTATTATAACCGTCGATGATTGCCGTAATGGCATCCTTCCAGCTGTTAGGTTCCATAAGCATATCCACTCCGGCATTTATCGAGGTAATTACTTGTGTATTATAATCTCCCGGTAATTGTTTTATTCCGTCATAATCGGAAATGACAAAGCCATTAAATCCTAACTCATCTTTAAGTAAGGATTGAACCAATTCATGACCATGCATCTTTTTCCCGTTTAAACTGCTGTAAGATACCATTACCGTATCCACTCCGGCATTAATGGCTTCGATATAACCTTGAAGATGAATTCTTCTTAATTCATCCATCGATATTTCCGTATCACCTTGGTCTAACTTAAAAGCATCATAATTTTTCAATGCCCAACTTGAATCCCGATAATTATCCGGATTCCATTTCGTACCACCATCACCGATAAAATGCTTAGCGGTAGCACTAATATTATGCTGTTGTAAACCTCTGACATATTCATAGGTAAGCGAAGCCTGTAAACCAGGACATTCGCCAAAACTTTCATAAATCCTGCCCCAACGTATATCCTGTGCCACACTAACCGCAGGTGAAAAATTCCAGTCCAAACCCGTAATTTTTACTTCTAAAGCGGTAGCCTCACCGATTTTATACATCAATGTAGGATCATTTGCGGCGCCTAATCCGATATTATGCGGAAAAACTGTTGCTCCATATACGTTATTATGTCCATGAACAGCATCGACACCGTAAATAATCGGTATTCCCGAACTGGATTCTAAAGCGGCGGACTGATATTCATTGTACATATCGAGCCAACCTCTAGGTGTATTGGATTCAGGATATGATCCTCCTCCGCTTAATACTGAACCGACATTGTATTGTTTTACTTCTTCAGGAGTTATACTCCTTCTTTCCGCCTGTACCATTTGACCGGCTTTTTCTTCTAAGGTCATCGATGCCAGTTTCGTTTCCACAAACTGCTTTGTTGCTTCCGGTACGACCTGATTTTCAGAATTTAACTCATTAAATTCATAATTACATACTGATTCGGGAAAATCAGTTAATGCAGTAGTTGTGGTATTTGTATTGGAATCAGATTTCTTATTATTTTTACATGAAAATAAAACGGTAAGTAAAATAAATGTGATTAATAATGTAAATATTTTTTTTATCATTTTTATCCCCTTAATATAGAATCGATTTCTGCAACTTCTTTTTCAGTCAAATGGAAATTATCTAGTGCCTGTAAATTTTCATGCAACTGGGAAAGTTTACTTACGCCCATTAAAACTGAAGTCAGTTTTTCATTTCTTAAAGCCCACACAATTGCCAGTTGTGAAATCGTTTGTTTACGAGATTTTGCTATTTCATTTAACTTAATTAATTTATTAACTACTTCCGGACTTATGTTTTCTTTATTTAAAAAGGCACAGTATTTCTTCATTGCCCTTGAATCTTCAGGAATATTATCAATGTATTTATTTGATAATAGCCCCTGACTCAAAACGGAAAAACAAATTGTTCCTCCACCTAAATTGGCCATCGTCTCAAGCAATCCGTCGCGTTCAATCCAACGGTTAAACATCGAATAGGATGGTTGGGTTATCACAAACGGCACATGTAAATCATGAAGGATTTTCCCGGCATTTTTTAACTGTTCGCTGTTATAATTGGATAATCCGACATATAACGCCTTGCCGCTTCGTATTATATCGGCTAAAGCAATCATCGTTTCCATTAAATTCGTTTCATTATCGGGCCGGTGATGATAAAAAATATCCACATAGTCTAAGTTTAGACGTTTCAGAGACTGATTTAAACTGGAGATAAGATATTTTCTTGATCCTCCGTCTCCGTAAGGTCCCGGCCACATACCGTATCCGGCTTTGGTAGAAACAATGATTTCATCACGATAAGGTTTTAAATCACCAGAAATCACCTTACCAAATGTTTCTTCGGCACTTCCGGGAGGAGGTCCGTAATTATTAGCCAGGTCAAAATGGGTAATGCCGTTATCAAAGGCATTTAATAAAATCTCTTTATTGACATCAAAATCATTGATACCGCCAAAGTTATACCATAATCCCAGAGAAATGACGGGCAATTTTAACCCACTATTACCCAGGCGTCGGTAAATCATTTTGTGATAGCGAGTATCCGAAGCTTTGTAAACCATGAAATACATCCTTTCTATCAGTATTTATTTGGTAAAATACCCTTTTCCAATAACCGTCGAAAGTCCCAGTTTAAATGCGAACTTCTTTCAATTTTATAATTCCAAAAGTACCATCCATATCCACTCTCATATGCATAAAGCTGGGCGTTTCCAAAAATCGTTAAGAAAACATTGTGTTGAAATGGCTCCAAATCTTCCAGTTTTTTATGATGGATGCCCAGTGACCATTCGCCCACAATTACTCTTACAAACTTCTGTACACGTTCGACTAAATCCAACTTATGTTTAAAGGCCTCGGTAATATGATTTTCCAAGGTAAACTGTTCATATACCGGATTAAAACAATGATAAATATGTAAGTCAAACGCGACATTATGTAAATTATTCCGGGTAAAAAAGTTCTCCCAGGAAGGATCCAATGGTCTAAATCCGTCATGAAAAACAATTGCGACATTTTCCAAATGTTTTCTAATAACATTATATGCCCTTAGATAAAATGATTGGATTAAATCGAGATTAATACTGTAGTGGGGTTCGTTCAATACCTCAATTCCCCACAGTGCCTCATGACTCTTAAAATGAATAGCGATTTTTTCAAGCACTTCAACGGTCAAATCAATATTGCCCTGATCTTTTGGCCAATCGATTACTCCGGTAATACCACCGTTATCAAAACCGTTTTGACATCCGGGAGCAGTATGTAAATCAAGTAATACCTTTAATTGATATTTTTTAGCCCATTCCATCGCCCGATCTATATACATAAGAGAATTAAAATATGTATTCGTCTCGACAAATGTCCACCACGGTATCGGAATTCTAACGGAATTAATACCTCTTTCTTTTATATAAGCAAAATCACTTTCGACAATAAAAGTATCCCAATGTTTTTGTAAATTTTGTTTGGCATCTGTTTTTTCCTTGCAGAAAACTGTTTCGTCGGGACCCGAAACACCTTCAAATAAATCGGGTTTAATCCATTTTTCGAGCACAAACCATCCGCCAAGATTAACACCTTTGATTGTTGCCATATTATCCTCCTTACGATAGTTCGACAATTATCTGTTTAACTTCACCGTTTCTTATCGCCATTGCTAATTCGCCTTTAATTGCTTTATCCTGAATAACAATCTCTTTATTGTTATTTAGTAATAATTTATAGCTTACCGGTGACACTTTATCTTCTCCGTACGTATTTTTCCGTTTCTTATTTTTATAGATTACTTCAGTAGCGTTTAACAGTAAAAAGGAAACTTCATCATTACTATCAAAGAATTCACTGTTTAATATCGGGTTTAAAGTAAAATTAAGTTCATCATCAACATAACTAAACAGTTTTTTCCCCATCATCATCATAAGCCATAAGGAAATCATTTCCGATGTTGTTCCGGTAAGCCTTGCGACAAATCCTCTTCCGTGATTGAAAGGATTCGGATTACGGCTGGAGGCTATAAATGAGGAGTTTTCCAAAATACTTCTGCCGTATACCGAAGGATCCATAAAAGGTGGTAAACAGGTTTTAATATCCTTAAAGAATTCATCATAAAGTCCGCTCTTTAAGACACCCAAAAGATATTTGTACTCCATGTGCATAAAGCAGGATTCACGTTCCAACCATCCCGGAGTAAATGCTCTGCTGCGGCCGATTTCCAATGTTTCCTCTTCAAGTGATTCCGATGTTAAGTACATTTTTAACTTCTCGTCATACATTTCACTATTTTGAATAAACTGATATAATGCTTTTGCTTCCTTTACATCATCGATTTGTTTCAGATAGCGGGCAGGAGCCTCTAAAAATAACGGTAAAGAGCGTGCGCTCCATTTAGTTACTTTGACGTTAGGAAGTCCGCTAGACGGATGGTTTTTATTTAATAAAATGTATTCCTCAGCATTAAAAGTCAAGAAGGTAGGTAACACGCCTTTTCCAAATTCCTTGGCTCTTATAATCGCCTTGTCAATTTGGTCATCCAATAATTGCAAATAATCATGTAAATCATCTGTACTTACGGTTACCTCTTTTCCCGTTAAACCAAAACGAATTGCTTCCCGATATGCTTCACGAACGTCCTGTACTTCATCAAAATAAATAAAATCCTCAGCCTTTTTCTCAATGCATTTAACAACTTTATTCAAGAAAACATATATTTCTTCAGGTATTTCAATCATTTTGTTCGTATTAATCGAAAGTAAGAATTTAATAATTCTTCTCGTTTCAATCGTCTCGCTTAAACCGGAACCAAATAGTGCCGGCAGACCATTCATAGAATCATTCCAACCCGGTTTGTCAGCATCCATCATTACTCCCATACCATATGGATCTAGTGCGGCTACTTTATTTAAACCTAGTGATAATAATTTGACATATAATGTTGTTTTATAAACATTTCCCGAAGCATCCTTACTCCAATTTGTACCATACTGATTAAGACCTAAACGTTTTATCTTTTCATGATCGAAATAAATCGGTTCAAGTTGTCGAACTTTTCCGTCCTTGTTTAATACATATTTATCCTTTCGCGGTAAAACGGAAACGGGACTTTCAAAGAAACGATAAGTCTTTTCAAACATCAGTTGCTCGATTTTATCGGGATAGATGTTTAAATAATTGTCTATCAGATCCATATTATAGGTCCAATGATCCGACCAATAGCCGGTACCATATTCGGCTTCGATTTCCTGTGATGAATGAAGTAAGACCTTTTCCACAAATTCATCATTATTAATATCAAGCTCAATATTATAGTCGGTAATGGTCTTTAATAATTTACCGGGGGTAAATTTATTTTTTAAAACTTTTTCAATGAGATTTTGCTTTGTCCTAACGTGAGTTAACACGTTTTTAAGTGACTCATCATCTAGCATAAATGATGATCCCTTTATCACAAGAGGGTTATGTCCATCGAGTTGAATTAACTCCATAAACTGTTTTATATTATATAATCCGGCCTCTTTTACAAAATAAACGTCATTACGGCGGTTCTGATTCACATCACGGTAATTTCCATTCCCCTGTGAATAGAAAGTAGGTTCAACAAAGAAACTATTATATTCGCGTTCCATGTCACCATGAATTCTTGAGTAAACATGATAAATGATATTGCCATCCTTACCCTTAAATACTAATGGGTATCCGCCCCTAAGCAAATTATCGAGAAAGCTCTGCTTAACATAACTGTCAAATTGCTTTAACGCTGTTTTACACGTCACAGGATGGGTTAATTCCTTGCCTAAATCAATCGCATATTGTTCTTGTTTTCTAAAGTATTCTGTTGTGAAATTTTGCGCTTTATCATTTAAGAACGTTAAACTATTCATTCTTCCCACTAAAGAATAGATAGTTTCTTCTTTAACTAATGACGTTTTATATGCGGTAAAGGCACAAGGCAGCTTATTTGCTGAAATCTGTTCCTTACTAAGAATTGCTGCTAAATTTTCTTCTTCAAAAATAGTCGGTTTAATAAGTGAAGTGTTTTGACCGAAGATCAAATCCACATCATAAATGATCGGAACAAATTCATTATGCTGATTAACGGAAAGATAATAATGTCCGACCTCAATTTCACCGACCTCAGCGGTGTCTTCGGTTGTTGATCGGTTACGATAAAACGGAATGTTTTTCTCACCGTTAAAGACATCGATCCAAGCAACGGCTAAATTCGCCATATTTTTAATAGTGTAATTATTTGCACCTGCCGGCCAAATCGTAGGTAATCCGTCGATTACTTCGATTTCTTGAGGTTTATCACTAAAGTTTGTAAATGTTACTTTACGGACTAATCCGGCATAATCTTCATGACTAATATTATAATAGCGTACGGTAACCTTTAATTTTAAGGTATTGTTAACTTCTTCTATTGTTAGTACATTAGTGTCTATTATCATTTTTCGTGCAACATCATCTTGCGTATTTGACGAAAAGATCTCATGAACCTGATTGTTTATTTTAATAAACGTACGAAATCCATGTAATTCTGTTCTCCGATATGCTATATTAGCCGGTACGAAATCCATGATGGGATTTTCTTTGTTTTCAAGTCCGAACCCGCTGATCAATTGGCCTCGGTTAACATAATAAACCCACATCGGAATTCCGTCCAATCCAGCAACACCCGGCATAAAACTCGCAAACGTTTTCGTTTTATCGTAATTTTCAATCATAAATTGATTGGATTCATCTAGATAATATTTACTCATATTCGACTCCTAATCTCGTATTTTCTTACATTTAGTAATTCATATATTTTGTCTAAGGTATTTCCATAAGGGAAATACCTTAGACAAGATTTTCTTTTTATTCGCCAGTAATACCGGTACGTTCAATTCCTTCGATAAATTGCCTTTGGGCAAAGATATATACGATGAATAGCGGAATTACCGACATAAGTGTTGCCGCCATTCGGAAGGATTCATTAAGCCTTACTTGTTGAGGATTTCCCGCAACTAAATCGGCATAACTACTCTCAAATACCGATAGTTGCATCGGTAATAATAAAATCTTAGACCGCAAATAAGTGCTTGTTATATATGTTTCATTCCAGTTCCAGACAAATGAGAACAAGAATACTGTGACAATAACCGGTGTTGACATTTTTACGAAAATATTCCAAAAAACTTGGAGGGAAGTTGCTCCGTCAATTCTGGCAGCTTCATCCAAAGATAATGGTATCATTTTAAAGAAATTATAGAAAATCAATATGAGAATGGCATTATTAACCCCTTGGCCAAAGAAGGTCAGCAATACTTGCGGAATAATCGTGCCCACTAAAACAATGCCGGTCTTTTGTCTAAAAAAGTCGATCATCATATTACGAGGTATCATAACAATTGGCAGTGGGACGATAAATGAAGCAAGTACCATGACAAACCAGAAGTTTCTAAATTTAAATTTGAAGCGGGCAAAGGCAAAACCGGTAAATGCCGCACCGATAGTCTGAATAACAGCTAGCAAGGTTGAAAACCAAATGGAATTGAATAAAGATTTAGGCATATCCAAACCTCTATATGCGATTGAAAGTGTTTTGAAATTAAATACTTTAGGCAACCATTCGACTTCAGGGTCAAGCAAATCCTTTGTTGACATAAAAGCCATGGATATCATTCTTATGAGCGGATACAGGAAAACATAACTGATTCCGATAAGGATTAAATATACGGCTAATTTGAAAACTAGACCGTCACTTGTCACATTTCCCAATACCTTTTTTCTTAAAACTTGCAAATTCGTTTTCTTGATAACTGCCTGTGCTTTAATCATTTTGTTTTTCCCCCTTTCTAGCTATCTTTTGATTTATCATATTTAAGTATTCTTTAACAGTAATATTTTTCTTAGAATTCCGTTTCTGAATTCGATGCAGATTTCTTAACTGACGTTCTCTCAGTGATTCTTCATTCTTCAATCCATCTTTACTTCTAAAAATGAATAGACATATGCCGATAAGTAACAATACGACTATGGTATAAACGGTGGCATAAGCGCTCGCAGTTCCTAGTCCGGTTGAAGTACTGCCCATCGCAGCTCTGATCAGATCAAGAATATTAATTCTTCCGTCAGCTAATGGATTAATATTATATAATCCTAGATTAATTATCGTATAAATTGACACTACAAGGGCTGTCGATTTAATCATCGGGATGACGATCTTCCAAAGAATCTGCCACCAGTTAGCGCCATCAATTTCCGCCGCTTCATATAAATAACGGTCGACTTTTTGTAAAGCATTGATAAATAAAACGATTGGTATACCGGTAAACCACAGAACGATCGTAAAGTTAATAAATAGTACCTCAATACTTCTTGCGATTAATCTGGAATAATTAGCAATCACGTTAAATACCAACAAATCAGAAATACTATCCAGAGAAGTAGCACCGGCTGCCATGAACTGCTGCATCACCGATCCCGATAAAATAATAACCGGTAGGAAAAAGATTGTTCTAAACGTGGTTCGAAATCTGATTTCCTGATTTAATAGTAATCCCAAAATAAATGATATTACCAATATAACCGGTACATAGACAATCTGCATTAGAATAAATCGGAGTAAGGCGGGTACAAATTCAATTATTTCAAAGAAAATAACATTATAATTATACCAACCTGCCCATTTAATTTCGAATCCCATTACCGTCATTTTGACGTTGTTAAAGCTTAGATAAATCGTATACACAAACGGAAATGCGGTAAATAGAATAAAACCTAATAACCAAGGAGCTAAGAATAAGTAACCATTACGATTATTTCTACGTACAAGTACGCTTGATTTATGTTTGTTTTTTTTCATTTTCTCTCACTCCCTTAATCGATTACGGAATATGATTTCGCCTTAACAGTAACACCATTATATACGTAATCTTCCTCTGTATAATTAATCACTATTTCTTTTTCATTACTATAGCTATTAACAATTACTCCGTCTGCCAATACAGTACGGTTAATCCATTCGCTGTTAATAACATGTCTTAATGCGCCATTTACTTCATTATATATTACCTGAATTAATGGTTTGTACAATTCATATTCCGTTGAATAGTAATTTGCTGAATTAGTCGACATTAATAAGTAAGCCGGTTTTTCGGTTAACATAAATGAAGGGTAAACATTATAATCGATCATTCTTAACATGTCCGACTCAGAGTAGAAGGAAAAGTTTGAGTAAGGCGCATACATTTCCATCGTTCCGTTTAACACAAGCTGTAAGAATGGAACAGTGTCAGTTGATACGATGAATTGTGAACTGTAAACAGGACTATTTAAATAGCGGTCAATATATTTCCATAGATACTGATTCGGATTGCTTGCGTTTATTTTATATTTAGCATTTGCTTTTTCCATTGCTTTTTGATAAATTTCGATTGTTTTTCCTTTTGAAGTTAATTTGTCCGTAAAATCAGAAAATAAAATGTTCTGAATACCGTCCACAGTAATGGAATTCGGTTTTAGATCCTTAAGTTCACTAACATGATTATTAAGCCATTCACTGGTCTTTTTTGCTCTGGCATAATAAATTACATTAATAGGTGATTCCGCATCGTAAACATTAGTTCTTGTATACCAATTTGTCGCATGTCTTAATGCGGTTCCCCGTAAACTCATTTGTTCTTCGTTTATTTCCACAAAGTTTTGTACTAAGCTGACATCAATACCTAAATTCTTTAACTCGTTGATAACTGACTGAAATTCTTTTTTAGTACCTATGCTACTCTTGTAATTGATTTCATCTGGCTCACCCAATGTAATTCCACCCTTTTGATAACCAAATAACCCGGAATTGATATTACTGATGTTTGCTTCTTTTAAATCTTTCAATATTTTTTCAACATCTTTTATATTTGTCACGACAACATCATCAAAACCGATTAATTCCCGTTTGGCATCTGCCATGATAAAATCTAAACGGATAGGTATATCACCATTGATTTCATTATTGACGGTGATGATATTTTTCTCTATTAAATAATTACGATAAGCTTTGGCCATACCGACATAATCTGCGGACAAGCCATCATTTGTTCCGTCGCCGGCTAAAAATTCGTAATTAATATTAATGTCAAATTTTTCTTTTTGATCATTATCTAAGGTTTTGTGATAACCGGCACCTGCTTTATTATATACCTGAAAATAGACCGTATTATAATTAAAGCGAGGATAAGCAAAATTATAATTTGTATTACGACCTTCATCAGGAGTCATGATAATTTCCATATTTTCATCGCCTTCTGTAGCATAAGCTACAAAAGCAGCCTGTTTATTACCATGTGCAACACCGAATACTGGCATTGTCGGATCCTTATATTCGATATAGAATGGTTGATTCCTGTAAAATGTTGTATTTAATGAATAATCTTTACCATATACTTTTCCTTTATATGTGCTGATTTCCGTATCATGATCATTAAATCTGATCAAAGCTCCGGAACCATCCGGTACTAAAACATATCCCGGTATTTCGTTTTTCGGAACCGGTACTTCATTTTTAATTGGTCTTCCTGCTGAATCTTTTAACACTTCTCCGGTAACCGGATCCTTAAGATATGTACCGTCACCGCTATATTCTCCCTTATCGAAATATATTTCCCCGTCAAACTCATATTCCATTCCAGGATTGTAATATACTAATTTACCACCGGAAGCTCCCAAAAAAGGTGTAATTAAGATACCGGCCAATATTGAAGCTTCGTCACCAGTGATTTCATCATGGCGTATCTCATATGATATACCCTTATCACTAAAATAAATATGAACATCTATATTAATCTTAGGTTTGGTAAATCTTACTTCAAGTTTATAGTGAGAATCATCACCAAGTACCTGTTTCAAGGTTGATCTGACATTGGAAGCTGCGGCACTAGGTATAAACTTAATCTGATTTGTCGTGTCATAATATTCGATAGTAATAAGTGAATTTCCCAAAGCTGTATGTAAGGCATTCAGACGATCCTCGATCGGAACACAAACCTCTTCCTTTTCTTCCGGAAGGGCATCATCACAGGCAGCTTGAACATCAATACCAAACGGTGAATCAATTCCGGTTTTCCATAAGTATTGATTCCGTTTATCATATATAGCGATAATATCTCTTTCATCTTTAAAGAAAAACTTAAAATTCTCCGTTTCCTTTAGTAATTGAAAATCCGCGGGATTTTCGATGACTTCAAATACCACTTCCTTAGGTGGTAATTTTGTATCCTTACTACTAGGGATGTATTTTGCATAAACAGATACAGTAACAAATAAAGTCAAGGCTAAAACAATTAGGATAAAGCTTGATTTAATTGTTCGCATTTCTAATCGCCTCCCTTATTATAGCTTCAAAGAAGTTATATAATTGTTCCCACATCACAATAACCATTATTAACATAACTAAGAATATAATCATGAAGGCAATTGTGATAGCGATACTCTTAATTGTTTCCCACATTGTATAATTATGCGTCTCTTGGACACCAATTAAGATATTTATACCTGTCCAGGCATAAGCTACAGTCATAATCACGTCTAAAATGAATGCCTCATTATAAGTTAACACATAAGATAATAATGTTACAGATGTAAAAGCGATAAACATCGGAGCCAGCGAATACATAAACATAATAAATATTTGTTTAAATCCGCCTTCGCCGTCATTAATCGATGTAACTAAATAATTACATACGACAAATAATGTGATTAAACCAAAGAAACCAAGGATGATAGAGTTTAAATCCATATCTTCCACGGCAATGAATTGATAAATAAAATCCTTACCTACCACATACCAAAGATATGTTATAAAGAAAGCTATTAAAAGGATAAACGCACCCAATAACGAGCCTTTGTGTCCTTTTTTTAATTCATAATACGAATCCTTCGGATGTATCAAAACCCTAAACATATATAATAAATTATTAATGAATTTAATTTTATTTATTCTTCGGAAAGGTTCCTTGATGGCAGCGCTGACTTTATGATTAACCTTCATGATTTTCAAGATTAATGATATAAGATATAACGCTGCAAGTACAATAAAAGCAATTCCGATATATTTTTGTAAAACAGTATTTCGTACTTCCCAGAATGATTCGGAATAATTCCATCTGTTTCCGGCTATTTCAAAATGATGCATAGCCTTCTCATATTCTTGTAAAGAGTAATAGTTTTTACCGATGTTATTATGAGCTAGTACGGACATTTGATTTAATCGTAAAACATCCTCCCATACTACCACAGCCTCTTCATATTTACCTAGATTATATAATTCTAAAGCCTCATATACTTTTTCGGCATATTCGGTAGCGGTAAAGGATTGGATAAAGCTTTTTTTATCATCGACGGCCCATACCTTACCGGTAGAATCGATTGCCAAAGCGGAAATAGAGGTGAACAAACCTGAGACATCATCCGGCACAACTCCGTCTTTAAAATTACTAGCGGCAAATGAGTATATATATTCCCCATCTCTTGAATAAACGAAGATTGATCCCGAATCCATCGCAACAAAGATAATGCCCGATTTATTAACATAGACGTCTACAGGATCAGTAGGTGATATAACACCATTGGTAAATTGATTACCGCCGGCGATATTGTGTCTTTTAACGGCACCGTTTGATGAGTTCATCGATGTCGTATAAACAAATCCGTTTGTATCGACATAAACATTTGAAAAAATCGTCGGTGTTTTAGGAAATAGCTTTGCTTTTTGTGCTTCAGTAAAGAAGCGGTCCTGTAATCGTTCAATAAAAGATAATTCGATTCGATTGGAAGTAAAATATCCTAAAAATTCACCGGATTTAGATAACTGAATAATACCATCATATATACCTTCTCCATAGATATACATGTTACCGCGTTTATCAACACCGATTTTCGCAGGATTGAAAGTTTTTCCTTCGAAAGACTGTGAATCAGGTGTTCCATATTGTTCTATAAAATTCCCTGCGGTATCATATTTAAAGACTAATTGTGCCGAAGTATCGGCAATATATAAATAATCATCTTCGGTGATAAAAATACCTTTGGGTGTCTTAAATGCTTCATTTTCAATAACTAAGAGAACTTCGTCATTATTCGGATTATACTTAAGAATTCTTTTATTTCCCGTATCGGCTATATACATGATATCATTTTTATCAAAAAAGATATCCTGGGGATCCTTAAGTTTTAATTCAATGATCGTTCGATCAGGCAGATAAGCATCTTGTGTTCTTACCCATCTTCCTTTGGAATTTAATGTCATTGTATATGAAGTAGCAGGGGATGCTTTTCCGGTCTCAAATGTAACTAAACAGGTAATAAAGAGAAACAGCGTAAATAAGATAATTTTCTTGCTTAATTTTTTCATAAATTCATCCCCTTACTTAATACCAGAATGGCTCATGGTATTCATAACTTTTGATTGCATAAAGATGAAGATTACTAAATTTGGTACAAACATGATTAGCGCTGCCGCGGCTGCCATACCGGCACCGGCAATCGTATTTTGCGCGTTTGTCAATGTACTTAAATAAAAAGCAAATGATTTCATCGTCTCATCTTGGATATAAATATTGGATGGTTCGGTATTACCCCATGTAGCCTGAAATGTCAGAATAGCTACCGTCGCCATTGCCGGTTTAATTAACGGCATGACTATTTTCGTTAGGATTTTAAAATCTCCGGCACCATCTATTTTAGCAGCCTCAATAACCTCATTAGGAACGCCGTCTATAAATTGCTTAATTAAGAATAAACCGACAGGCATGGCAAGATAAGGCATAATATGGGCGAAGAAATTATTAGTAAATCCTAATTTAGTAACTACTAAATATCTAGGAATCATGACTGCCACAGCAACAAACATTAAGGCAATCTGATTTATCGTCAATAAAGTATTTTTAGCTTTGAATCTTTTTTTAGATAGAGCATAACCCGTAAGTGTGCTAATGAATACGGTCAAAATTACCATAATAATCGTTATAATTATTGAATTGAATAAGTAACGACTCATTGGCACACCTGTTCTAGATGCCGTTCTAAATAAATCATTGAAATTTTTCATGGTAGGTTTTTCTACCAAAAACCGTGGAGGGAACATAAACAATTCATCAAGGGGTTTAAAAGCCTGACATATTATGTAAATAATCGGCAGAATCATAAATGTCCCTAATAAAACTAAAGGAATATAGAATTTAATTTGTGATTTATCAAAATGTTCAGGATTAATTTTAGTACCTTTTAAACTCAAGTCTGACACCTCCTAATCCCTTTCCGCGAATAATGCATAGGCTAATTTGGAAAATAACCAAATGACTAATAACAATATTACTGATAATGATGCGGCATATCCCATTTCATATCTGATAAAACCATAGTCTTCAATATGGTTAATTATTAATTGTCCCGAATATTGCGGTGTCGGATTTGCTCCCGAAAGAGCCACGCCGATATATCCCGTATTAAATGTCTGAACAATTGACATTACCGCACCGAACAACATTTGCGGTTTCATTGATGGAATGGTAATGTAGATTACTTCCTGTGATTTATTTTTAATTCCATCAATATAAGCTGCTTCATATAATTCTTCATTTCCGTTTAAAATTCCGGCAATCATCGCTAAAAAGCCAATCCCCATGGAACTCCATAAAGACACGATAATCATTATCGGCATTAAATAATCAGGTGATTGCAGAAATTGGATTGGTCGCTCGATGATATCATATTGTAATAAAAGATGATTTATATATCCACGCTCATCCCCGGAAAATAATGTCCGCCAAACTACACCGATGAAAACACCGCCAACCATTGAAGGAGAATATATAGCCAGGGCAATAATTGTTCTTGGAATGCGCTGAATCTGAGCAAGCATCCAGGCTAGAACAAATGATAGAATGTAACCTCCGGGACCGACAATCAATGCATATTTAACGGTATTTGGCAAAACATATTGCATAAAAGGCGAATCCTTAGTAAATATCGTTATGAAGTTCTGAATTCCATGGTAATCCGGAAATTCGATAACGTTAAAATTAGTCAGGGCCAGCGTAATTGCCAGGGCTACAGGTACGGCAATAAATAATGAAAACAATATCGCATAAGGTAATAATAGAATAAAAACATTTAAATTATCCCTGAATGAACCTTTAGCCATTCTTTGCCCATAGGTTCTTAGTTTATTTTTTATTGTTTGTGCTACCATAAGACATCTCCTTTCCTCATTTTCGTGCTTCATCCATTTGTTTTTTGACCCAGTCTACGTCTCTAATTATGTACGTTTTTAAGACATTTCCCTTTTCATCGATAAAGCCAAATTCAATCATTTTTCTGGTGATTTCACGGTTAATGATTATTATTTGTCTGTCAATAGCAACCCTTGTTGCTGTACCTTCAAAAACAGCGGTATTCCAAATGTCGGATAATCCACGTTCCAACATATACTGACCAGGAGTACGCGGCACATCGACTAACCATTCTATTTGTCTTATAATTACGTCCTTATCCTTTTTTTCTATAGGAGCTTCCTTGACAGCTTCAACATTACCGGATAACCATACGAATTCCGGACCATATGTCGATTGTAACGTATAAGCAAAATTAGTCTGTATTTCTTTCGACATCCACCATTTTAAGAATTCCCAACTTTCTTCTTCCTTATCGGAAGTTCTCATAATTATTCCGGCGGTACCATTAGCAATGTATGAACGATTAATACTTCCGTCTTCCTGCAATGTTCCAGGATTATCAGATAAAGCCCATTGCCCGGTTAATTCCGGCGCGGCGTTTTTAATTTGCAGATAAGTTGTAAAATCGACTATTCCTATAGGTAATTCATTATATCTAAACGAATTATAGAATGATTGTACCTGTTCCGGCAATGAATAGGTTGTGAATAATGAATTTAGGAAAGTAAGACCGGCAGATGAATTAGGCGAGTCAATAGTGGTCTTTAATCCATCTTCACTATAAATGGTTCCATTATGTTGATAAATAAACGGAGATGTTTGGTAAAACCATTTGGTTCCCGAACCGCTTGCGATAGGATGATAGAAATTCATTCCATAACGTTGTAGTTCAGGTAATATTTCAATCACTTCATCCCAATTGTCAGGAACCTCAAGATTTAATGCCTTAAGCGTATCCTTACGGTAAATGATTGCGTTAAAATCTAATGATTCAGGTATCGCATAAACACTGTCGTTTAATACATAAGGAACGAAAGCTCCGGGTGCAAAATTACCGGCTACGGACCAAAAATCTTCAAATTGTGTTAGGTCATAGGAAGCATTACGTATCGCAAAATCATACGGCATGTATGATGGTAGTCCTAAAGCCACATCAGGTGCTTCTTTAGCCGCAGAAGCCAGTATCAATCTATTTACATCCGGCATTACGGAAATCTTGACCTTTATTCCTGTTTCAGGGGTAAAGGTTGAATCGGCTAATTTCTGCATAATATCAACATAAGTAATCGGTTTGTTAACCCAAATATCTACTATTTCAGGGTCTATTTTAGGACTGTATTTATCCGAAGTAAATGAGGATGTGAATGACTTAATAGATGACCATATTCTCTTAAAAAAGTTAGCCTTCGGAGCATCAAATTTATCCACATTATAAAAATAAAATCCATCTAATGTTAATGGTTGATCACGCAACATATTAATTGAATCACCTAGCATTTGCGCTATTGATCCGGTTCCTGTCGATAAATCTTCCAAATATAATGGAAGCTTATCAGGATTTTCTCTTAATTTATTTAATGTGTAGAGAGCTTTTTGTAAATAAGATAATGTTGCTGATTTTTCTTCATTTGGAGCATATTCGACTAAATCACTGATAATATCTTTAATGATTATTTCATAAGATTCTAGATATAAATCAGTTTCCGGTACGGTCCGAGTAAATTTCCAAGTTCGGTTCTTGTCCACTTCTTTACCTGTTATTTTAATAATATCAAGTGAAAATTTATTTATATGATCTAGTACCAGTTGAATGTTTCTAATACTTTCCGATACCGGCTCATAATCAGCCGTAATTGAGATTTTATGTTTACCTTCCGTCAGAAAAAATTCATATGGTTGGTTATTTTTGTCTGATAAAATTTCGGTTTTCCATTTATTACTTTTTGTAACCGGAAACTCATAAGATTTCATTTCGGCAAAAGGAATTTCATCATCAATTCTGATTGTTCTGAATACATTAAAATCATTTTTGGTATTTTGATAATAAAAAGCTAATTTATAATTACCTGTTTCCTTAACGTTTATCTCATAAGTAAGTTGCTGTCCTGCTTTATCCCATGAAGCACCGTCAATCACATTTAAGACCCTGTCAACCGCATCATATGGTGTTAATGATGGTTCATTAGCATAATTCATCCTGATATAAGATGAATTCTTTTCAAGATAGTCAATCGCATTTACATAATTTTGTGATTTTTTTGAAGCAATTTTATTTATAAAATATTCATCATAGGTAGGGATATCCTTTGGGGCAATTAATTTAATACTTCCGACTCTTAAAGTATCTGAGGAGATGTTTTCTAGATCAATTGTATTTACACCCTCATCAAAATAAAATAACAAGGGTTCGACAGTATCATAGGTATTGTTATATAAAAATAAAGATGTCCATTCTTTAATTTTGACCGATGTCGGCAGAGTCTCATCACCATAACTGTCCTTGACAAAGTCTTTCGTAGAATCTTCCCATCTTAAAGGTATATTTATAATTTGACTTTCGTCATACTGATACTCTCCATTTACGCTTAATGATAAAACAATATCATTTAACGAATCGCTATCTGTTATATAATCTAATTTTAAATAATAATAACCTGCTTTATCCACATTAACTTCATATATTGCATGTTGATTAAAATCAATCAGAACATGATTACTAGGATAGTCATCTGTTATTTCCGAATTAGAATTTGTCAATGTCGCAGTAATATCATTTAGATTGTAATCAAGATCTACCGTTTTTAAAAAATCAATATAAGTGTAGCGTTTATCGATTAATGAATCATTAAGGGTATTGAAGGCATTGTCAACCATTGTATCAGTTAATTCGCCTTTTGGAACATATGTGACTTTCCTTCTGGAAAAAAAGATGATTAAAACTATGGAAAGGACAACAATTCCAATAACTATCAATTTTTTCATTCAGTATCCTCCCTTTTCTACATGTATGTTATTAATAACATTTATAGCACCAAATCAATTGATTCAGTGCTATAAATTAAACTACATTTTATTCAAAATCCTTATCGGTATATCCGTAGTATTCTTTGAGACCATTTCTTAAGTCTTGGTCACTTTGGGCAAATCTTTGATTAGCTAGTTCATTCCAATCTTCTAAATGAGATAGTACTGCTTCTACAAAGTTTGGAGCCAATCGACGTTGTGAAGTATCAACACCTATTTGTTGAGCTATTTCTTCAGTATTTGCACTATTCCATTCATACAAGTTCAATCTTCTTGTTCCGGATTCTTCTGTAAATCTTAACGGATAAGCCTTATCTGAAATATCCCAAATATCTCCCTTTTCCCAGATTTCTAGGATATAATGCCATCCAGGCATTTTTTCTTTATCTCTAAATCTTTGATGAATTTCTGGAGAATACCAGATTTCCATTTGCTTTTCAAATTCTTTACCTGTTACAAATGGCAATGAATCGTTCATAGCAGATTTTAAAATACCATTATCTAAGAATTGTTGGTCAGCTCTAGCCTGCCAAGCTTTAGAATCACCAACCCAGAAGGAAGCGAATGTATAGGCAAGTTTAATTTTGGCATTTTCTTCATCTGTACAAGCATAATTACCATCATCTGCACAATAGTTATGAACAGCTATTGGGTCTAACACAACACCCACTGTATTTCGACGATATTCAGTTGAAGGTCTTGGATAAATATCCCAATCTTCAGATTGAGCTCTTGTCGTATGAGCTGGATTAGGATGTGCAGCATCTCCCATCATCCATGGGTCATTATCATTAGTTAATACAAGATTTCTTGTAAATGCGTTATGGCTCCACCATCCAAATCGGTCTTGATATCCTGCAGGAAGTATTCCGGCATCGGATGCAGGCCAAATAGCGCTTTCTGCCCAGTCAGCAAAATATTCTGATAATAATGTTCTTACTTCTTCAGAATTAATATTAACATAATCTTCATCACTCTTGTGATTTAAGATCTGATAATTAATTGTTGTTGTACCAGTATTGATAATTGACATATTTGCATCCATTGCGCCATAGAATTCATCTCCGCCAGGTGCACTCTTAATAAAACGAGTATATTCATCGATAGTCCAATCTGGTTCAGGTACGTCAATGTTATTTTGTTCGGCTAATTCCTTATTAATATAGATTCCCCAAGGTTGCAAGAATTGTGGTAACCCGGCTTGGAATCCATAATAATTCATCATGCTCATAACACCTTTATTAAATGATTTATACATTGGATCATTTGAAAATTGCGATAAATTAGCTACTAAACCTTTACCGATATCACCGGCTAAATCTGTAGATGCCCATAAATCTGGGTATTTACCATGCTCTAACTTAAAGTTTTCCATTTCCTGACTCCATGGAATTCCATCATCAGGACCGGCTGATTTTGCATAAACACTAATTTTTACATTTGGATAAATTTCATTGAATGCTTTTGCTACCGCATATACAGTTGCGACGTTTTGTGCTGAAATATCTTCAGGTTTCCAATCTTTGTGTCCCACGTCTTCATGATATTGATTATCTCCGGACCACAACATAACGCTAATTTCACCTGAAACGTTTTTGTCAAGACCCTTATATTCAGCGTCTTTTTTACACGCTACAATTGTTATTGCAGTCAATAAAATTAAAGCAAAAGTAATTATTTTTTTCATGATTTCCCTCCTATTTTCTTTATAATAAGTTCATTTATATGAATTTAGAAATATCTAACAATTTCTAAAGATTCACCTTAAATTAAAACGCTCTCAGAATTTACTTAAATTATAACATTGCTTGTAAACGATTTCAATAGTTTTTAGAAATCGTTTTCGTAAATTTTTAAATTTTTTTATAATTCCTGAAAAATCCTAATATAATCAATAATCATTTCTTGAGGTAAAATAGAATCGTCTATTTCTCCTCCCCAAAAACCGCCGATAGCGATATTTAGGATTAAATAGAATTTCCGATCAAATGGCCAATCTTCAACGGAAGCATTCTTACCTTTTATATACTTCGCCTGAGATTTACCATCTAGGAAGAATTCAATGTATTCATCCGTCCACTTTACGGAATATTCATGGAACTCATCACTTACATTTTCAACTTCCAGCACTTTGGTCAATTGATTTTGTTTTTTAAAATTAAAGTTTTTGGAATGTAAACTAAAATGAACTACATTAGGGTTAGAACCAACATGCTCCATTAAATCTATTTCACCGCATAACGGCCAAGGTAATCCTTCATGAATTTCATCAGCCAAAAGCCATAGTGCCGGCCAGGTACCTTTTCCCTTAGGCAATTTAGCTCTTATGGTAAATAAACCATATTGCCATGAAGCTTTTCCGTGTGTCGTCAATCGTGCCGAAGTATAATGTTTATCCTGATAATCCTCTTTCATTGCCCTAATATGTAAAAATCCATCTTTTACATAGGCATTACTGATATTATCGGTATAATATTGGGATTCGCCATTTCCCCAGCCATGTCCACCTATATCATAATTCCATTTATCAGGGTTAGGTTTTCCATTATAATTAAAATCATCTTCCCATACTAGTTTATATTCAGCCATGATATCCTCCCTAATCTTATTATATAGTTTTATGTATAATTAAAGTACTTGTCGCTTTACCAGGAATTTTATAAATTGCTTTAAGACCATCATATTCGATATTTATCGTACTTTGTACGGAACCCTTGTTATGTATTACTAAGATAATATCACCGTTAAGATTAAGAAATCCTGTTGCTAAAATATTATCATTTCCTTCTAATTTCGTCTCAATTCTCTTAGCACCCATATCCACGAATTTCGAAAAATGCCCTATCATATAATATTCTTCATTTTTCTTTACTGTTCCATCTGTTCTAATTTCAAGTACACCGCGGCAGTTGGAACATCCACCGTTTTTGGGACCATAAGATTCATCGAGTGCTATATTCCATAAAAGAACACCTTTGCTAAAATAATTGATTGAGCCGATAAAGACATTTTCCATATTCCAACTGATATTGCTAGAAAAATCTGTAGCCCAGGCGCCACCGGAGCATTCGGTAAACCAGATTCCCTTTTCAGGAAATGCGTTATTAACGTATTTTTGCTCCTCTACTTCCCCTGCATAACAATGAAAACCGGTACCTGCCACATACTTACTAGCATCAGGATCAGTGTAAATCGGATATGGATATGTTCTTTTATCCCAATTATGATCATAAGTAATAATTTTAGTATCAATACCTTTTTCCGCAAACTCGGGTCCGATTACTTTAATAAAATCCCGTTGCTCGAGATTAGTCATCCTCATACTAGGATAGGACCAAGATTCATGTAGCGGTTCATTTTGTAAAGTCACCGCATATATTGGTAAATCGTATTCTGAGTATGCTTCAATAAATTTAATAAAATAATTGCTATAAACTTCATAATATTCCGGTTTTAACGAACCGTGATTTAAATTACCGCTGGTTTTCATCCAGGCCGGAGCCGACCATGGTGATGCTAGTAATTTGATTTGATCATTATATGTAAAAGCTTCCTGTAATATAGGTATTACATATTGCTCATCTCGTGCTATCGTAAAATTAGATAAGTTAACATCCGTTTCTCCGACGGGCATGTCATCATATGTATACGAACTTAAGGCAAAATCTGATGCACCCATTGGAATTCTGACGAAATTCATCGAAATACCCTCATCGGAAAATAAATCTTTGATAACGTGATTTCGTTTATCTAAAGGCAAGGACTGAATCAAGTAAGCCGAAGATTCGGTTAAGGCTGCGCCAAAACCATCCATTTCCTGATAAAGGATTGTATCATCAATAAATAAAGTAGTATTGGATTCATCTAATGAATTATCTTGTTTCATTATTAAGTCATCATTTTTAACCAATAATTGACTCTTATCACCCTTAGTTGTATAAACCGATATGTTATATTCTCTATTATCAATATATGTCGTAGTAGAAGTAGAATCTTTGAACAAATTACAGGATGTAAGAGTAAACAATAGACTAATAAGACTTATAGTAAGTATTTTTTTCATTAAAATCATTCCTTTTACTACATTACTAACTAATACGTTTTCGTAAAGTGCTTACATTTAATATAATACTTAATATGTTTTATCTTGTCAACAAATATTTTTTAAAATAAAAAAAATGGAGAGTAATTCTCCATAATTTACTCCAATCGACTATGGCAACTATCCCTGATAATTAATTTTGTATCAACCACAAATGGCTCAACTATTTCATTCTTATTTTCAACCATATGTAACAGTATCTCACATGCCTTTTCTCCGATTAATTCAAAATTTTGCCCAATCGTTGATAGTTTTGGTTTTACAATTTCACATAATTGGATATTATCAAAGCCAATTATAGATATATCCTCAGGTATTGAATATCCCATATCATGGATAAAAGCCATTGCCCCAACCGCCATTAAATCAGATGAAGCAACAACTCCATCTGGTAAACCGTACTTGTCGTAAATTAATTTCATAGTATTATAACCTTCTTCAAAGGAATATGAATGATTATAAAGACTTTCATAAAATAAAACTTCTAAATCATGGGACTTAACAAAATCCAAATAACTATTCAAACGTGTTCCGCCGATAAAATTTCCTCTATCTCCATGAATAAAAGCTATTCTTCTATGATTATTATCATATAGATATTTGCAAGCAGTTTGAATTGAATTATAGGAATCGGAATAGATGGAATTATTTACATCAATATCCGGATCCAATCTTAATACAGCAATTTCGCTGTCAATCAATTTCTTTATTGACTCTTGGTCAGAACCGGCCGATACAACAAGTACCCCATCAACGTGTTTTGAACGGCAATGCCTTAAATAATCCATTCCATTACCTATATTATTAGATAAAAATAATAAATCATGTCCGTTTTTTTCAATATTTTTACGAAAAGATTCTAAAATAGATGAAAAAAATAAGTTTTTTAAACCGTATTCAACCTCATATACAATTCCTATTGTGTTCGAACGTCTTCTAACTAAGCTTTGAGCTGTGGCATTGGGAACATATCCTAATTCATTAGCAATTTTAATAATCTTTTTCTTAGTCTTTTCACTAATATCGGAATAACCATTCAAAGCTTTAGATACAGTAGAGATAGAACAATTGGATAATTTAGCTATTTCTTCAATCGTAACCATTATTAATTATATTGTTTTCTTATTTTATTTTATAAAGAAAACAACCTACCTCCTCCCTAATAAAACTATTTTAACGTATAATAACTCATTTTGATATATTTTGTGTAAATTTACTAAAATATTTTCGTAAATTAAATATACTATAGATAAATAATAAAAACAATATTTTTATAAATTTTTTAGAAATTATTATTAACTTTTTAAAAAAACATTTGACAGTTTGGCAAATAATGAGTATAATCAAATCGAAAGCGATTTCGTAAAACGATTTCACTTTTCCACTACAATTGTTGAATTTTAAGAAATACTTTATTTCTTAATTCAAATATAAAATAAAAATTATAATAATGGGAGGATAGAATAATTAATGAAAAGAAGATTGATGATTTTCTTGAGTTTTATAGTGGTATTATTATTAACTGCTTGTAAACAAGAAAAAACAGTTACAACTGAACCAGATACTTTAAAACCAGTTTTAAGCGGTATCTATTCTAAAACTATCACTGTCGGAGACGAATTTGACCCAATGGAAGGGGTAACCGCTACTGATGTATGTGATTTTTATGATTTCTGTAGCTTAACTTCACAAATTGAAGTTACTGGTGATTATGATGTAAACAAAGCTGGTAATTATACAATTACTTATACAGTAACTGATAAAAGTGGTAATAAAACTTCCCTAGGTCGTACACTAGTTGTTAAAGAGAAATATTTAACTAATAAAGATTTTTCAGCTGGTGACACTGGTTGGGGTTACTGGAATGGTGAAGGTGGAACCGGTAGTTTTGAAGTTGTAGACGGTATGGCTAAAGTAACCGTTGAAAGTATAGGGAATTTTCATTACTCTATACAGTTCGAACAAGTAAATTTAACCCTTGAAAAAGGTAAATCCTACAAGATTTCATTTAAAGCTAAAGCTGATGATGCAAGAACAATAGGAATTGTTGTCGAAGACCCAGCTAATGGATATCACAAATACGCTATTCCAGGTGAAGGCATTAAAGATGGACAGAAAATTATCAACGTAACTACGGAAATGCAAGAATTTTCAATTGACATAGAAATTGACACTAATACAATTTCTACTGGTAAATTAGGATTAATGTTAGGAAAAGTTGATGATAATAGTAAACCTACTACATTGTATTTCGATGATTTCAATATGGAAGAAGTAATACCTGGTCCAGATGAAGTAAAACCTGTTATTAACGGTGCAAATGATCTAATAATCGAAGCCGTTGATGAATTTGATCCATTTGCAGGTATAACAGTATCTGATAATCGTGATGATTTAACAGTTAAAGATGTTAATATTACTATGACATCACAAGTTCTTGAAGATAACTCAATTGAATACACAATTAATTATAGTGTAAAAGATTTATCAGGAAATGAAGGAACTGCAACTCGTAAAATCAAAGTAATTGATGTTGAATTCACTGACACAAATGATATTTTAAATGCTGATTTTGAAACAGATGAAGAAGTAGAGCATAACAGTACAGAAGGAAAGAGCGGTTGGCTTGAATGGCATCAAGATTGGAATGGTAAAGCTGAAGTTACTTTCAAAATTGAAAATGGTGAATTAACTGTTGCTACAACAGTATTAGGTGACGCAAACGCAGCTTGGACGATTCAATTACAACAAGAAGGTATAACATTAGAAAAAGGTAGAACTTATAAACTTACTTTCGATGCTAAATCAAATGTCGCTAGAGATATTAACGCAGTAATAAAAACGACCTCGGATAGTGTATATACAAATAAAACAGTATCTTTAACTGATACGTTAACAACTTATACTCATATCTTTGAAGTAACAGGAGATACTAATACTAACATGATTCTAGCAGTTGAATTCGGTAAAATGGGAGAAACACCTGCTGTTGCAACAATTACTTTAGATAATTTCAAACTTTACGTTGCTGAAGAATAAAATAATAACATTAAAAAGAGATTTATTAGAAATAAATCTCTTTTTTTATGTTTATGTTTATATTTTACTCACTCTTAATAAACTGAAACCAATTTAAATTAGATCCCGGTACTGTTACTTTGATCTTAAATAAGTAACTGCCTTTTTCTAATTGAAACTCGTTACTTACCACAGTATTCCAGTTCTGCCAACCGCCAGTGGAATTAAATTGTGTGGTAGCAAGCAGCTTATCATCACAATATAATTCATATTTTGCTCCCGAAGTATTTACTGCTACACGGTAGTTAATATAATAATTACCTGGTTCATATACATTTAATTGATATGTCAGATAATCTCCCGCATCCATCCATCCGACGTTTTTACCGCCATCGGTATCGACAGTATCTTCAATATCAATTCCACTCATAGTTGCATATTCCTCAGCCTGGATTTTTTCCGTCACCGCCTGATTTTCATCAGTGGTATAATCTATTGAAGCCGGTTCTGATTTATTATTCTCAAAATCTACCGCTATTACTTTAATCTCATATGAAGTACTTTCATTTAGTCCTGTGACGACAAATTTAGGAAGATTAGATGTACCTAATAATTCTTCTTCGTTTGTAGTCTTATTTTTAGCGTAAATTTCGTAATACTTAACTCCCAAATCGTCATTTGCCGCATCCCAGATAAATGACGCCGAATTTTTTAACTTTAAATTCATTTTTAAATTTTCCACTTTATCAGGAGCGACTGTATCATTTTCCGGAAATTCTTTTTGATATACTCTCACATAGTCAACATACATTTTTGCTTCGGTAAAACTGGACGGTACCGTACCACCCCAGCCACCCAAGGCAATATTTAGGATAAAAAACATTTTCTCATCAAACGGCCAGCTATCGTGACTATTATTGGGATTATTTATTTCATCATTATTAAAGACAAAATAATTCAAACCATCGATAAAGAAACGTATTTGCTTAGGTGTCCATTCGATTGAGTAAATATGATAGTTATTGACAACATCCTGAACATATAAGCTAGCTGTTTTTTGTGTACCTTCTTTATGATTATAGTTTTTAGTATGTATTGAACCATGTACCCTGTTTAAATCGTTTCCGACATGCTCCATAATATCAACTTCACCGCAACCTGGCCATCCATACTTTTCAAAATTTCCCAACATCCATAAAGCCGGCCAAGTTCCTTTTTCACCCGGAAGCTTCGCTCTAATATCTATTTTTCCATAAAGAAATTCTGATTTTCCGGCTGAATTTAATCTTGTGGATGTATAATTACGTCCGCCGAACGATTCTTTTCTGGCGGTTATTATTAAATTATCATTTTTTACGACGACATTATCTCTGTCAGCTCTGGTATAATATTGCACTTCATTATTTCCCCATCCGTTACCACCTACGTCATATTGCCATTTAGTATCATCGGGTAATCCTTGATAGTTAAACTCATCGCACCAAGCAATTTTATAATCTCCCTGATCCGGCAAATCATCACACATATCAAGTGAAGGCGGAATATCGGGTAACTGTTCTTCCGTAGTAGTTGTTGTTATTACGGTTGTTGTTGTTTCTTCTGTGGTACTTTTAGTATTTCTATCACATGCGTACACCAATAATATCGTACATATACAACCAATTATCACAATTATTTTTCGCATTTTTTACCTCCTAATCTGTAACTATATCTATTATATCATATTACGAAAACCTTTTCATTAATATTATAAAAAAAGGCTTTAGATTTACTAAAGCACTTAATATTCTTTATCGATATTAACGATATTAAAAAACTGATTATCTCGAAAAAATGATCTCAGATTAGCCAATATTTCCTCCGCCACTAATATTTCACACTCTATCGCATTACCGGAACAATGCGGTGATAAGATAATATTATCTAGCTCATGAAATGGAAATTTTGAAGGAAAGGTATTAATATCTTCGACAGGATACTGATACCAGACATCAAGCGCTGCTCCCTTAAGTGTTTTGTCCCTTAACGCTTGATATAAATCACTTTCTTTAATCAATTCTCCTCTTCCGACATTAATCAAATATTTATTTTCCATATGCGATAAAATCTTACTGTCGATAATATTTTTTGTTTCTTTTGTAAGAGGTAACGCTAAAAAGATGATATCCGACTGATTAACTACTTCTTCTATTGTGGAGTAATATGAGCAGCATTCATTCATTCTGTTTTTATATCTTGAAAGTGTAATTATTTCAACATCATATGGTTTAATGTATTTTACGATACATTTCCCAATGTTACCCAAACCTATAATACCACATCTTTTGCCGATAATTGAAGTCCATTTCGAATGTCCGGTAAATCCTTTCCAACTACCCTTTAACATTCCCATGTGCAATTCCACTATTCTACCTAACAATGCAAATGCCAAACTAACTGCTCGTAACGCCACGGCCGGAGCGTGAGCATGGGAATTAATTAACGTTATATTTTTTTCTTTAATCTTTTTGATTGGTAAATTGTTTATTCCCGTAAAAGGAATAATAATGTATTTCAATTTTGCAGCCTGCATAATTTCAAATTCACTTAAACTACTAGATGTTATGAGGATTTCTACAGAATCTATCGCAAATGAATCTCCAAATAATATGGAAATATGCGGATAATCTTTTTTTAAATCATTCAATCCTTCTAATAAATAATCATTATCTTTATGTAATTTTATACCGATAATCATTTTTTACCTCTGGCTAATAAATTCGGTATCGTATGATAACCATGTAATTCCGAAATAATGTTATTTTTACCCACTCTTGTATAAAGTCCGGTAAATTTTTCATTAAATATAAACAAACCGATTAAACATTTATACGGGGTCACTGTAAATTTATTACTCTCATAAGAAACAAAGTTTTGAGTGAAAGGCTGGAAATATTCCTGATATAAATAATCATTGTTAAAGCATTTCTTTAAGATTTCCCCCCAGGTTTTTTCATCATAATCCAAACCTGCGTACACACCCCTGGAACCATATAAATCTAGGGGTTTAACAATATATTTATCCTTATTTTTTAGCACTTCATCATAAGTATCCATGCTACCCTGAAATAACTTGGTCAACGGAACATGTTTCTTAATAAATTCCTGTTCCATAGGAGTTAAAAACTGAAGCGTATCCTCATCATGGAGAATCTTAAAAATAATTTTATTGTGCAATATTTGTGATTTTAACGAACCGATTACACATACAGCCTGATTTATATAAGCTTCGATAAAATCCGGAATTTCATTATATCTATCGATAATTTCCCGCGTTACCGCTCTTCTATATATCAAATCTATTATATTATCCATATAATAGAGCTTTCCGTCATGGTATTTTAATTCCCGGATGTCACAAATAAAAGCTTTATAACCATTTTCTTCATATGCCTTCTTAAATTCGATAAACTCTGCCGTAGTGGCACTTTCGGTAAAATCAACGATCGCAACCGTAGGTTTATGATTTGATTCAGAGTATTCATAATATATATCTATGGTTTCCTTAACCCAGGATTTAATTGCCTCAAAATATGTTAAATCAAATTTCTCCTTCATCATTTTTATTGGTTCTGTCTCAAGTAAAATTCTCGCCAAAGTATTATCTTCATTCATTGCTGAAGAACCGTCGGTATTGAATTCACAAAATTTAAAATCTCCCTCATTATAGAAGATGTCAAATCGACCGATAGGCACATAGGTTCGGTACTTATGGTTCACCAATATTAATTTTTCAAGTAACTCGGAAAAGTTAAATTTCAATCGATATTCTTTTGACTCAAGATATTTATTTATCACTTTATTACCGATGGATATAATCATATCGGTCATATAGTTAAATTGCCTTATATCCTCTTCTGTAAAGAACATGGGATGATATAAAAATGGCACAGGTTCGCCTTTAAATATCGCATTTGAATTTTTAACCATCTTGACGGTATTAAAATAATCATCCGTGAAATTTCCCTGTTTAATTATATTTAAATAATAATCATTAATCTCTAGTCTGCTCATTATTTTTCCTCCAGAAGTCGTTTATCAAATATACAATCTGCCAAGGCTTTGTTTAAATCTTCGTTTAACGATTTCATTATTAAATCCTTAAGTGTCATTTTTATATCAAGTAAATTCTTTAGCGGAGCTAAATAAGGTAATTCTTCTTGCGGTAAACCTTTTACGGCTAAACTGTATATATAATTCACAATATCATATACTGTTAAGTCAGAAAGATTTGCATTTATGCTTTTCTCCACAATATCATTTTTTGTTTTAAGTACGTCCTTTATATTAAATTTTTGTACAAATTGATAAATTTCATCTAAATTAGTATCGTTATAAAATAGACCTTTAATTAAGGCTATGACGGAAAAATTAAGCGGATAAGGAAGCGAGTCAACCATTCTGATTTCTATATATTTTCTGGTGCGAATATCCGGAAAGACCATGGATAGTGCGTGATCAATTAAGTTTGGGCTGAACATATCCTTAAATAAGGTATGATCCAGATATTTGTCACCATTAAAAATAAGCGCTTGATTTATGATAAATTGAGCATAACTGGCATAAGAAAAATGATCCGTAATCGCATCAGTTATTACTCCACAGCGTTTTTCATCACAATTATCCCATATTTGCGACCTGATACAATATTTGTCATATATATTACCTTCAAAAAATGGAGCATTATCAAAAAAAGCATAAAATACCGGTGATAAAACATTTAAAATCCGATACTTTTTGATGTAATCAGCTTCATTTTCATAATCAATCGAAACTTGCGTCGATGCCGTCATTTTCATCATATTGTGGGCGTATTTACCGCAGGATTTAAAGTATTCATACATATAATGATATCTTTGTTTAGGAATTAAATTAATTTCATTTAATGTATCTTTAACCCGATAACCCGTGCTAAGTATTACCTGCCCCTTTTTTTCCAAAACAGTCAGTATATCATGACAAATTTTTTTATATTCCTTTTCTAATCTGTTTAAATCCTTATAAGGTTTTATACTTATTTCTATTTGACTACCGGGTTCTAAGGTGATGGTCGAATTATCATTTACGAGCCCCAGTAAGTTTCCCTTTTCGTAAATACCCTCATAACCCAATGACAAAATCTCCCTTAAAGAACTTAAAACACCATTTTCCCCGCTATAACCTACTGATTTTAATGTTTTTTTGTCAACAATGAAATATTCAAATTCAGCACCGATTTTAAAGTTTTTCCTGTTTTTTTCATTTCGCTTAAAATAGTCGATTATATTTACTAATTCTTTCAATTTAACATACCTACCTTATAAAATTACCTATCTTTATTATACCATATTTTTCTAAAAAAAAAGTTACAGTGATTGCTGTATCATTAATTCACTTCTTATATATTGATAACAGGCTTTATAACCCTGTTTGTATAAATAAATAATATCCTCGCGACTTATATCAAAATCCGTAACCTTGATTTTACGATTAGTATATATCGTGATTACTTTTTCTAGATTATTAGTATTATTTTTATAAGAAACGGTATTTTTTATATCATTGAAACGATTTCCCCACCTATTAGGTTGTTTCTTGAATTTGAACCGTAAAGTTATTTTTTCCAACTCCTGATTATTATTTATCAATGTCGTCGGAATATTTCTGATGACTCCTCCGTCTATGACATAACTGATACCCCTTTTTGTTTTAAATTCGTACGGAGTGTAAAAAAAGGGGATGGCACAACTCATTCGCACGGCAGTCGCTATTTTAAAACCGCTTGGATTATACCCGTACATTACTAAATCATTGGGCAGTAACATTAATCTTTTATTGGTAAAATCAGTTGCGATTATTTTAAGTTTACTTTCCCCTAAGTACATCATCTCCTGAAAGGTTGTGACAAGCTTTTTCGCTAAAACATCCTCCATAAATTGTTCGATTACGGTACTATCATATATTCCCTTATTTAACAATAAAGACAGAGGTTTGCCGATATATTGTTTTTTCGCGGTTTTTGTCTTTTGCTTAAAAAAAGAAAAGTCTCTGTAAGCATTAAGTAATTCGATAAGTTCACTGGCAGTGAATCTAGCGGCAATTAAAGACGCCACTATTGATCCCGATGAAATACCTAAAACCTTGTCAATTTGAATTCCATAGTCGGTTAAAGCCTTATATGCCCCGATAAAGCTAATACCCAATATGCCGCCCCCATCAAAAAAAGCATCCACTTTCACGCACAATCACCCCTAATCAATGAAAAGATAGCCAAAACTCACCCAATTCATCAATACATTCTTGAATTGCTTCAAAAGGAATAATAAATTGTTTAAATCCTTCCGAATATGGGGAAATCTCATATGGTTTAAAAAAGATATAAAGATTATCATCATCTACATAAAACAGCGGATCTTCATTAAGCTTAAATGTTTCATCAATAAAAACGGAATCGTCATTTTGGGCTTCGTTTATTACCCATGCGGATAATAAATCTAAATAATCACAGGTTTCTTTAAACAATTGGGATAATTTATAAAAATCACCAGTATTCATGTTCAGGTGGACATATTCCCGGTAAGGAAAACCATGTGCCGCACCAAACTGGTATTTATAACCGTCTAATTCAAACTCCAGTAGGTCTTTTTTAGTGAAGATGATCCGAAAATTTCCGTAATAATCATATTGTATCTGCGTAGGTACAGGCTTAACATTACTTAATTGTTTTAATTTCAAATTTACTTCGTTCATCATCGGTATTTTTTCAATCTGCGGATAATAAACTAAATAGTTTAAATTTGGTTTATATTTATTTATCACGACATCCAGTCCCTGGTTTATCGGAATAATATAATTCGGGCTGTTTATGATCCGATTCTCATCATCGATATAATATAACTCATAATCCATCTCCACCCGGATAATTTTATCCAAATAGGTTAATTTGCCTTCTCCTTTGATTTTAGGTAAATTGTGAATTATTTTACCTTTTAAATCAATGAAATAAGTCCACCCTTTTTTTACTGCTGATGCCAGATGATTTTGGAAAGGAGTCACATTATCATAAATAAAATCAGTCAGGAATTCTCCAGAACTAGTAACAATGGCAAACATATTCCCTAAGTATGGTTTTTCTTGTATTTTAGCTTTACCTACGGCAAATCTATTTTCACCCAAGGGTAAAATTACCTGATAAATTGGTTCAAGAAAAACCTCGCCTAAGATATTGATTAAGCCGTAGTTATCACTTAATTCTCCTCTTTTAATGACAACGGCAATATTTTCTTTAAAAGGATTACATATATGATAAATTGGTTCCACCACAACATTTCCCGTTTCATTAATATAGCCACATTTACCATCAGTTTTGATGATTAGCATGTTATTACTATAATCACTCAGCGATAAATTATCATATTCCTGCAGCACCTTACCGGAAGTATCGATTAACTGATATTTCTCTTCTTTAACAAGTGCTTTTCCGTTAATAAAATCATGTGCTTCCTTATATTTTATCGGAATTGCGACTTCACCTGTTAAGTCCAAATAGCCGTAAAGATTGTCATCCTGAACTAGTGCCAGCCCATTATGATATGATGATATGAATGAATAACCTTTAGTTAATGTTTTACCACTATCATCAATAACGTAATACAAATTATCTAAAACAGCAATCGCACGATTTTCTTTGTATGGTTTTATCTCATCATATCGCGGTACAATGATATATTCACCAAGACTATTTATTACCCCGTATTTATCTTCTAATCGAACAATGGCCTTATTATCGTGAAAATCAAATGCTTCACTAAATTGCGGCTTAATAATATACTTACCCAAATTATTAATATATCCCCATCTTTTTCCCTTTATCTCGTAGATATATGCCGGATAGAGATTTACTTTATTATTTTCATAAATAATCCATTCGTTATAAAGATATTTTAAATAGACGAGATTATGATCATTAAATAAAGCTACAATTTCATTTATACCGTCATTATCAATGTCTTTAAAATAAATTAATAAGTTATAGATATCTGTTTTAAACTTTTCTGATATTGTCTGTTTAACAAGCGAAATAATCTTTTTTTTATTCATACTGAGCCCCCCTGCCTAAATAGATTTGGTAGTAATCAGCAATTGAATTTACTTCAGTAGTTATTCCCTCGTCATTAATCGGAATTTCAGCAATCTTATTCAAAGTAAACGGGTTTATCGTAACAATTTTAGGATAACCTTTTATACCGTTAAAAGTTGGTATCACCAAGTCCCCCTCTTGTTTTAACAATAAATCATAGCTATCTTCCTTAATCAAAGGATAATTAGCAGGCACAATCACGATTTTGTCACTGTTTATTTTCAATAAACCGGCAGATAATGAATCTACAACCTCTATATTATAGTATGAGGATGCAATTTTCC
The DNA here is from genome assembly GCA_041687555.1 of Haloplasmataceae bacterium. Taxonomy (GTDB): domain Bacteria; phylum Bacillota_I; class Bacilli_A; order Haloplasmatales; family Haloplasmataceae; genus JAWLBU01. Next base: position 41,761 of record JAWLBU010000006.1, read on the forward strand.
AAACTATCTCACTACATGATAGGACAACTGTTTTAGCTACCTTTTTCATTAAATTTCTGATAGTATGCTCAATAATCGTCGTTCCGCCTAAATTAAGGGTTAATATATCATCGGATAACTTATTGGCAATTAATAATCCCTCGATTTTCATAAAATCATTCCTTTACCTACTTAATATATAGTGTTTTATAGAGCATAATATTCCAAGATAAAACAAACATAAATATCGAATACTGATTGGTAATATGTTATAATTATTAGATGAAACGATAAGGAGTGGGATAAATGAATTATAGTAAAATAAGCGGATTTGCCGATGAAATTCATGATGATTTTTCTATCCAGCTAGAATCACTGAAAAACCTCGGCTTAAACTATATTGAGATAAGAAATATAAATGGCAAAAGCATTACTTCCTTTTCATTGACGGATGTCAAAAGGATTAAACAACAATTGGATCATGCAAATATTCAGGTTTCAGCACTCGCTTCCCCGATTGGAAAAATCTATATCACCGAGCCATTTGACGAACATTTGGAGTTATTCAAGTATACCGTTGAAATTGCGAAGATACTCAATACCTCATATATCCGTATATTCAGTTTTTATATTCCAAATAAAGATTACGAAGGATACAAACAGGAAGTCTTTAGACGTTTACGCGAAATGACAAAGATTGCTGAAGAAAAAGGCATTATTTTACTTCATGAAAACGAAAAGGATATATACGGAGACTCACCCGCACGCTGTTTAGAGCTGATACAACAAATGAATAGCGCTAATTTTAGATGCACCTTTGATTTTGCAAATTTCATACAATGTGGCTATAAACCGATGGATGCTTATAAGATGCTGAAAAATCATATCGAATACATTCATATTAAGGATGCGAGATTCAGTGATAAACAAGTGGTCCCCGCAGGTTTGGGGGATGGAGAAATTAAGGAAATAATAAAGGACATAGTAAAGGATTACCATGGTTTTTTCTCACTTGAACCTCATTTAGGCATATTTAAGGGATTGGAATTATTAGAATTAAAGGTAAATATCAATAACAGCGAAGAATATAACGGATTCGAAAAATTCAAGTTAGCCTTGGAGCATTTTAAAAATATTATTAAATAATAAAAAACGGAAGCTTATTATAAGCAATCCGTTTTTTTATTAAACACCGGAATAGGCATTAAAGCCACCGTCTATCGGAATAACCACACCGTTAACAAATCCCGAAGCTTCCTCACTTATTAGATATAATAAACTGCCAATCAATTCCTCGGGTTTTCCAAAGCGCTCCATAGGTGTGTGTGCGATGATTTTTTGCGCCCTTTCCGATAAATTTCCATTCTCATCAATAAGTAATTTCTCATTTTGTTTTGTCAGAAAAAATCCCGGAGCTATCGCATTTACTCTAATACCAACCTTCGAAAAATGAACCGCCAGCCACTCGGTAAAATTACTTAGCGCAGCTTTAGCTGCACTGTATGCCGGAATTCTGGTTAACGGGGTGAAGGCATTCATCGAGGATATGTTTATTATCGTACAGCCTTTCTTATTTAGCATATCCTTCGCAAATACTTGAGTGGTCAGAAATGCGCCGATGAAATTAAGACTGAATACTGATTCTATCCCATCCTGTGTCAAATCAAAAAAGGTAACCAGATTTTCAGCGAATAAATCATCATGGTTAAAGTAATCTCCGGATGTTGTTCCCTTAGGGTTATTACCGCCTGCACCGTTGATTAAAATATCACAGGTGCCCAATTGCTGATTTATTTTTTCTTTAGCCTTAATGAGCGATTCCTTGTTTAAAACATCTCCATAAAGAAAAAGCGCTTCGCCCTCTAAAGCTATTATTTCCTTTTCCAAGGCCTTCCCTTTTTCCTCGTTTGTTCCCAATATTGCCACCTTTGCTCCGCAGGCTGAAAGTGCTTTGCACCATAAGGAACCTAATACACCTGTTCCGCCTGTTACTACCACCACTTTATTACTTAAATCGATATGAAACGGTAATTTCATCTTATTTACCTCCGGACTTTTCCAATGTTTCCCATATGCCCAATAAATACATAGCCCCTAAAGCTCTGTCAAATAAACCGTATCCCGGTTTTCCTTCTTCATCCCAAATCATTCTACCGTGATCAGGACGGATATATTTAGAATAGCCGATATCATGAAAAGCTTTCATAATTTCCACCATATCCAAACTACCACATGATGAAAAGTGTGCACTTTCGGTAAAACCATTATCCAAAATCTTAATATTTCGCAGATGGGCAAAATGAATACGGTCCTTATATTTTTTAACCATATGCACGTAATCATTAAATTCGGCACACCCTAGTGATCCGCTGCATAAAGTTAATCCGTTATATTTGTCATCCACTATTTTTAAGAATCGATCAATATTATTTTCATTCGTTATAATCCTTGGTAAACCAAAAATCGGCCAAGGTGGATCATCGGGATGAATGGCCATTAACACATCATAGCTTCTGGCAACGGGAATAATCTCCTGTAAAAAATATGATAAATTTTCCCACAAACCTTCTTCACCCAGTTTTTTATAAGCCTCTATCAATTCCTTTATCTCACTTTTTGTATAACTGGCATTCCAGCCCGGTAAAGTCAAATCACCATTAACCGGATCCATTTTATCAATCTGTTCTTTAATATAGGCTAAAGTCTTTGACCCATCCGGCAATTCATAATCAAGCTGACTCCTTGTCCAATCGAATACGGGCATAAAATTATAACAAATACATTTTACTCCCACTTTAGCCAGGTTACGGATATTTTCTTTATAATTATCGATGTACCTTTGATAGTTTCCTTTGCGTAATTTTATATCCTCATGAACAGGCACACTTTCGATTACTTCCATTTCCAGATTATATTTACTTACTTCCTTCTTTAAAGCACTAATTTCCTCTATTGGCCAAATCTCTCCGACAGGCACGGAATATAAAGCTGTGACCACGCCCGTTATACCGGGTATTTGTCGAATATGTTTTAAGGTCACGCGGTCATTCATCCCGTACCATCTAAATGTCATCTTCATTATCATCACTCCCATTTAAATTGTAATCATATTTTTCGTAAAAGGCAATAAAAGTAAAAGAGTTATATAAAATTTCCTAAGAAATTATATAACTCTAGAGAAAGAGAATAATTAACGTTCAACCCCACTTTGACCCAAATTACTTATGAATCTGTATATTTCATCCTCACTTAAAATGCATGCATCCCCTTGAATGGTATGCTTAATAATCGAGGTAAATAAACCAAAATCCGTAGCATCATGATAATTATCATAGTCATTAATCAATCGATGAATAACACCGGACACAAACGCATCACCGCCGCCAATACGGTCCACGATATGAAAACGGTAATCTTCCGTCAGATACATATTATTTTTGGTATAAACGTAAGCGGATAAACTGTTATCATTTGCCGAATGGACCTTTCTTATCGTACCGAATAAATATGATATCGGATATTTCGTAAATAATAAATCAAAGACTGCTTTGCGTTTTTTTAATATATCCTCAATTTCCACCTCGGGCTTTAACCCGACAATTGTTTCAATATCAAATAGACTTGCAAACAAGACATCAACATAGGGCAGTATCTTAATAATACTATAATGCGCTTCTTCTACCGTCCATAATTTACTGCGGTAGTTAAAATCAAAACTGACATGAACATTCTTTTCCTTTGCCCGTTTTAATAGTCTATACACCGTATCCCTCGCATTATCCCCTAATGCAAGCGTAATTCCGCTTACATGAAGCCAACTTGTGTCATCTAATATACGTTCAAAATCAAATAGATCATAGTTAATTTCCGTAAAGGCAGAATGTTTTCGATTATACAACACCTGTGAAGTCCTTCCGCCAAAGCCCATTTCCAGGAAATAAATTCCAATGTTCTCTCCCGATAATATAATATCAGAAACATCTACATTATAGCTACGCAAATGCTTCAGGGCACTTTCACCCAACTGATTATTCGGTAATTTAGTAATAAAACGAGTTCGATGTCCTAATTTGGCTAAAGAAATTGCCACATTGGCTTCGCAACCTCCATAAGTCACGTTAAAGGAATTCGTTTGCTCGATTTTATTATAAAAAGGTGTGGACAATCGCATCATAATTTCGCCGATTGTACATATCTTTTTCAAAGTATCACCTTATTTCATCCGTGCTAATTTAACTTTTTCAACGAATTGCCTTGCTCTATCGGTAACTGCCGCATAATCACCTTTTTTAGCCGGTGCGGTCAAATCACCACCCACACCTACGGCGATACAACCATTTTTAATCCAGATATCGACGTTATCTAAGCTTACACCGCCTGTTGGCATTAGATTTGCCTGAGGTAACGGACCTTTAATTGCTTTTATATAATCAGGCCCAAATTCACTGCCAGGGAATACTTTGATAATATCCACTCCGGCTTCCATAGCTGTCAGCATTTCGGTTATTGTCATACAACCGGCCATATATGGAACCTGATAACGATTGCATAATTTAGCTGTGGCTAAATCAAAGGAAGGACTAACAATATACTCAGCACCATTTAAAATCGCTATGCGAGCTGTTTCACTATCTAATACAGTACCGGCACCAACGATTAATTCCTTAGGTGAAAATGCCTTCTTCAAAGAAGCAATTACCTTATCGGCAAAAGGGACGGTAAATGTCACCTCTATAGCAGATATCCCACCTTCGATGCAGGCCTTCGCTATTTTTTCCGCTTGTTCTTCATTTTCCGCTCTGACGACGGCTACGACTCCCACATCTATTATTCTTGTTAAAACCTCAAATTTCTTCATTATAACACTCCTCACAATTTCACTTTAAACACGGCTTTTTTAACATTATAACTATCAATTAATTTAATTTTAGGCATGTGTAAATCTTCCGGAAAGACGATTGCAAAAGATCCTTCAGTCATTTCAAAAATGAATTCCGGTTTTCCCAGATATTTTTTTATGTCTTTATCCTCATTATATTCTTCTGTCACACGTAAATTATCATTATTAATATCACAATATCCGAATCCTTCTTTGCCTTTTAATACGATTTGGATATCAAGATACTTTTCATGTCCTTCAAAATAACATTTTTCAATATCACGTGGTTCGTAATCCTCACGAATTAAACTGACACCTTCATCTACAACATATTTACCGGCTTCGGATAGTAATAAATCATTTTTTAAGATATAGTTAATCGCCATATCCAGATTTTTATTTAAACCGATATATCTTTTGAGTTCTTCCAAACTCTTACCGATAATCATATTAGCTCCTCCCTAATTCGTATATACAAAATTTATTCGCACTTTAATTATACCTCATAATGCCTTATATATCAATAGTTAAAATAAAAAAACTTCCCGTAGGAAGCTTATTTTATATAACCTAATTTCCGTGATATCTGATCGGCTGTTGACCTTACCAATTTACCTTCATATTCAATATCGGTTGTGACTTTTTTAATTGCCGACACACTTATCGAAGCTATAACTTTTTTCGAGTAATCGAAGATAGGAGCTCCGATACACAACATGTTTTCTTCTAATTCTTCGTTATCGACAGCATACCCCTGCTCTTTTATTTTCTTTAATTCTTCAATAAATTTATTTTTATCGGTAATCGTATTTTTTGTCATCGCTACTAATTCCAATTGTTCAACCTTTTTTTCCATATTATCGGAAAACGCTAAAATAGCTTTTCCTAATGACGTACCATGCATATAATTTCTTGTACCGACATTAGCCATGGTAATTAAAGCATTTATCGGTTCGTATTTATTAATGTACAAAATCTTATTTTCCACTTCTTTAGCTAAAAAGACTGTTTTATTTAAAGTTTCTCCTAAATCAATCATATAAGGTTTTGCCGTATTGACTAAATCATTGTTCTTTAAATATTGCTGCCCGATGATAATTGCTTTAGGTCCTAAACAATATAATTTTGAATATTGATCGACAATATCAAGCATGTTTAAATTTTTAAGCGTATGAATGATATCAAAGGCACTTGTTGTGGGAATTTTTAATTTATTAGCGATTTCATTTAGTGTAATACCTTTAGGTTGCTGCGACACCAATTCTAATATATCGATGGCTCGCTTAGTAGTTCTATTAATTTTCATATATTTTGACACCTTTTTCTTATTATTCATATATATTTTAACGTAAATGAAAAATATGTCAATAATTATCGAGGTAATTTCTTTATATCGAAATGGATTTATTTTATCGAATCCACTGTTTTTAAGCTTAAAATATGCCATGAAACTAAAAATAATAAAAATAATGGAATAACCCTAAATAGCCAATCTTTCACAATGAAAATCTGTGTGATTAACGTAGGTATATATAAAAATAACAAACTATATAATTTAAATTTTCGCGTGACTTCACGCCTTTCAACATAACTTTTAATCGTAGGACCGATGTATTTTAGTTGAATCAGATAATTATAAAGCCTTTTGGAACTGTTTATGTAGCAAAGTCCCGCAATCATCAAAAAAATAGTTGTGGGCATTACCGGTAAAAGCAAACCGACAAAACCCAAAAAGACAAACAATGTACCTATAATAATTAGAATAATATTTCTTAATTTCTTCATATCAGTCTCCTAAAATCCAAACATCTATTGAACTGGTTTTTTTATTTCTTTACCTGTTTCATCGACAAAAACAATATTTTCCAATCTATGGCGAAAATAAATACGGAATTGTTTTATATACTCATCGCGTAATTGTTTCTGCTCGTTTAATTCAGCTTCCGATAATTGATTCTTTTTAGCCTTTCGGGCAAGTTCATTCAATCGTTTTAATTTATCTTCCGATAACATTTTAACACCTCAATAATTATTATAAAGCAAAATAAGGATGAGTCAAAGACCCATTCTTATTTTTTACTTTTTAACTGCTATTATTATCATTATCATCGTTTATTCCACGAATACCATTACTTTTTATCGCATACCCAATTATGATGAATAATAGTGCAATAATCGAATAGTACCATTCGTATGATAAGCATAATTTTTCAGCGATTTTAAACACACGATCAATAATAAATAGTAATAAGGCAAGTATTCCGGTTAACGGTTTCTTATTTAAATATAACCATTTAAGAATTTTTATAACATCACCTCCTAAGTACTTCTAATTATTTTATTTTCCATTATTTTTTTTGCTAAATTAAGAAATAATAAATTATAGCTAATTGATAAATTTGGTATTAATCAATATATTTAATATCTTAATAAATGATTATCGAAGAGGATTCAATTGAGGTGATCTCTAACTTAAGTACAAATAAAAAATGAACAATATTTCAAACATTGTTCATTTTCTTATTAAGGCAACTCTATATGGATATAATGTGGCGGTCATTATTCCTTCCTTTACAGCCGGATCATTTTCCATTAAATCCTTAGCTTCCTCTTCGCTATCTACCTCTAGAATCACTATTCCTGTAGGATCATTTACCAGTGTCCTACCGGCTAAAATTAATTTTTCTTCGCTTAATAATTGTTGTAGCTTAGTAAAATGTCTGTCAACTATTTCCTCTTCTTTATCGCTCCAGTTTTCAGAATTTTGTAATCTAGGAATTAATCTTAAAAAATAAACAAATTGTTTTTTCTCTCCCATCGTTATTCCTCACTATAATTATTTATTATTATTCTAAACCGGTCGGCTATTTTATTCAAGATAATACTTAAACAATTCTTCCAAGCTCTTTGCACCGCTGAATTTCAAAATATATCCCATGGCGCCTTTATAATCAAATTCTTTCATTAGTTTATCTTTTAGTTTCTCCGGTCCTACAAAATCAAGAATTTCACCGGTCTCATAATCTGCATATAAATAGGCATTTTTAACATAATCGGTAAAAAACCACACTCTTTTGTATTCGGCTAAAAAGACATAATTATGAATTAAATTTATTGATAAAGTCACGCTTTTATCAGAAAAATCATATTCATACATTTGGCCTTCAACCACACCGGCATAGATACCAGCACCATGGTCTTCCAGACCATTTTCCAGTAGGTTATTGATATATTCGATATCTCCGTATGATGTTACGATTTCTTCATACATCACATCTTTATATTTAGCATATAATTCTTCATATAACTTTGTATTCCGGCTTAATTTGGCGACCATTAACTTGTCATAATATTCTTTTTTAATTCTCTTCATGCCTAACTCCTTTACATCAATTTCTTTATTATTATAGCATCCGCTCAAACTATTGTTAAATAAAACGCTAAAAATAAAAAGATAAGGAGTATTCTCATTATCTTTATTCGCTTTCTAACATTAACTGCCAGTTAACACCAAACCTATCTGTTACCATTCCATAACATTTACTCCAGAATGTTTCTTGAATATCCATTTCAACTTTTCCGCCAACTTTTAGTTTATTAAAATACGTTTTAATTTCGTCCATGTTTTTACTACTAATCATAATACTGACGTTATTACCTACGGTAAAAGGTTGGTCGGGTAACACATCGCAAAACATTACTCTATTACCGTTTATCATTAGGAATGTATGTAAAACTAAATTTTTAGCTTCTTCAGCCACTTGATATTCTGGATTCGGAATATCCGCATATGTCATCATTTGTTCTAGTTTTGTATTGAAAACTTCGCTGTAAAATTGAACTGCCTCACGACAATTCCCGTTAAAAATTAAATATACTTCTATTGACATTTTCTTATTCTCCTTGTTATTTATTCAGACTTAGTATGTACTGTTTCTTATTTTATATAATAATAAAAAAAGTAAGGATACAAAAGTGATTTTACACACCTTGCCATTTACATTATAGATTTATAATGATAATATAATATTAAATTTTTTTAGGAGGAGCGGTTTATGAAATTCAGGTTTGTAACTCCAAAGAAGTTGATGGTTATGTATTAATTGTCGACAAAAACATGTCATTTAATAAAAATGATACCATAAATATCGGTTGACAAAGACTTAAAGTATTACTTTTTGATAATGATAATGATTTTATCGGACTAATTAAACTTTATCATAATGCCATTTGTTAAAAATACCTCAGTATTTACGCAAATCATTAACATGAATAAAAAATTAAACAAATGAAGATGAATTGATAATTAGTTCATTATCATTTGTTTTTTTTATTAATAAATCCTTCTACCTATTGTTCTTCCTAAAAAAACCAGAAACAAGCAATTTACACATTGGTGATAATAATATATAATTAATTTGTGAAAAATGTTGAACAATGACAGAGTAGGAGAATCAAGGTAATGAATACAGTAAATATCGTCAAACTTGCAACCATAACTATCATATCAACAATCTCATTAATACTGATGCAATTTTTTTATGTTTTGAATTCAATACCCCTGGACTTGATTAACTATTACTTTAAAGGACTGACATTAATCTTTGTGATTGATTGTCATATAGTTTCTACTAGTTATCGAAATAAGTCCTTAAATTACGGGTATTTTTTTATCATATCAGCCTTATTATTGGATTTCCTTAATTTAATCATTATTAATACAAATCTGAGGAATTCCGTGATGTTAGTTGTTTATTATTTATTTATTATTACGGGAATCTTCTTAATAATAAACGGTAAAAACAGAAATTTAAAGCGAATGAACGAACTTAATAATGAGCTGTTAAGTTTAGCCTATTTAAATCCTATCACAAGTTTATATAACAGAAATTACATTAATCACATGAAAGAAACCATATTTAAAAAGACACAGTTTGCCGTTTTATTCATCGATATCGATGACTTCAAAATGATTAATGATTACTTAGGTCACGCTAACGGCGATAGGATACTTAAAATGATCGGGTATAGACTAAAGTCAGCGATAAGTCATGATGATATCATATTTCATTTGTCAGGTGACGAATTTCTCGTCATCATTGAAAACGTAGCGGAAATAGGCTTAATAACCGGAAATATCATTAAGATGATAAATGAACCTTACACAATTAATAATAAAAACATCATGGTCTCAAGCAGTATCGGGATAGCAATTTATCCGCAACATGGCAATACCCTAGAAAAATTGATTAAAAAAGCGGATATTGCGATGTATGAGGCAAAAAAAGAAGGAAAAAACAATTATCGCATATTTAATGAAAAATCCGAGGAAGAGTTTGATAATCGCCAGAATTTTATTAACGAACTGAAAAACGCTATTAAAATAAATGAATTTGTTGTTTATTATCAAGCGAAAGCTTATACGCAAAATAATCAGATTACCGGTTTAGAAGCTTTAGTCAGATGGAATCATCCAAAGCACGGAATAATAAGTCCGAATAATTTTATTCCTTTAGCTGAAGAAATTGGTGTTATTCATAAAATTGACATCATCGTCTTAAAAACTGTCTGTAAACAAATCAGAAACTGGATAAATGAAGGTAAAACTCCTTATAATATATCCGTTAATATTTCCCCGCAATTTTTCTCTAATGAAAATTTCATACCGACACTGGATAATATCTTAGCTGAATATGGAATTGACACGGAATATCTGGGACTTGAGATTACTGAAAATATTGCTTTGCAGGACATAAACAAATCAAAAGAGATCTTTTATGAGCTTAAATCAAGAAAGATAAAAATATATATCGATGATTTCGGTAAAGGCTATTCATCATTAACTTACATCAAGGAATTTGCGTTTGACTTTCTGAAAATCGATAAAGCGTTTATAGACGGGATACCGGATAGTACGGTAGATAAAGAGATAATCGAAATGATCATCAAATTATCTAAAGTATATGGTTTTATGATTATTTATGAGGGAGTAGAATATCCGGAACAACTAAATTTCCTAAGAGAATTAGGAGCCTATGAATATCAGGGTTATTTGCTTAGTAAACCGCAACCCATTGAAAAAATTGGCATTTAAGCACTATTGATTAGTGCTTTTTCTTTTATAAGTGTTTATAAATTCTAAAATCTTTCCCTCACTGATTAATTCTAAAAAATAATCTGTTAATTGCGGATCAAATTGACTTCCCTGATTATTTTTCAACTCATTAACCGCTTCTTCAATAGTCAGGGCTTTACGATATGGCCTGTCCGTTATCATCGCATCAAAGGCATCTACAATACTTAAAACTCTTCCTTCGATCGGAATATTTTCTCCCTTCAATCCTCTTGGATAACCCAACCCGTCATATCTTTCGTGATGACTTACGATTGCCGGAATTAATTCTATTAACGTCGGCACATGTTTTATTATAGATATTGATATATCCACATGCTTTTTCATTATGTCATATTCTTCGGAAGTCAGCTTGCTTGTTTTCGATAAGATATTTTCCGGTATCCCTATCTTTCCTATATCATGCAATAATCCGGCATTTTCAATGATCTTTATCCTTTTTTCACTGAAATTGGCTTTTTTGGCTAATAACACTGCCAGGCGCGACACACTCTCCGAATGACCATATGTATATCGGTCCTTGGCGTCTATTGTTGCCGCCAAGGCATAAATTGACGATAAATAAGCGGTGTTGATATTTGATTTAACATTCTCGACATTTTCATACTCATCATTAATATTACTTAAAACTATTTTATTTCTGCCCGTCTCTTTTGCGATATACATTGCTTTATCCGAGGAATCCACAATTTCCTCAACTGTCCTTCCGTTTATCGGATATGTTGATATACCGCCGCTTATCGTCACTAATTCATTTTGATTAATACTTGTATAAAAACTAACCTCGATTTTTTTTCTTATTTTTTCCGTTATCGCAAATGCTTCTTCCATATTTGTCTTCGGTAAGATAAGCGCGAATTCTTCTCCACCGTATCTTGAAACAATATCATCGTTTCTTGTCAGTTCGTGTAAAATCCTCGCGATTTTGACCAATACCTTATCTCCTGCCGAATGTCCATAGACATCATTATAAAATTTAAATAAATCAACATCCAACATTACAACGGAAAAAATGTCATAAACGTTGTTATTGATAATTTCCCTTAATTTTTCATGAAAATAGCGATGATTATATAGTTTGGTCAAACCGTCCGTTATCGCTTGTTCTCTTGCTTCATGATACATCTTGACATTTTCTAAGATTACCGTCGCATTATTTAACAATGTTTGTAGAAAATCTATTTCCGCATTTGAATATAATTCCTCATCCTTTTTATCAGATAAGATCAGTAATCCGTGTAATTTATTCCGGTATTTTAGCGGAAAGATCAATTTAATTCTATTATCGTCAATTGTATCTATTTCTTCACCTGTTAATTCATTAAATAAAGCATATGAATGAATATCATTTATGGTTAATATCGGGTTTCCTTGAGAAAACCACTTGCATATCGGATGATTTTCGGTTAACTCAAAGTGAAATTCACTATCATATATATAATATTTTTCTTCTTCCGTAGTAAGTGCCAAATAAACATGTTTAGGTTGTATCCCCTTATTTACGGCCTTTATTAACATTTTCGCTAATTCATTCATATCTAAAGTATTATTTACATCATTACTGAAATCTTTTAAAATTAACTGATGATTTAAACTGACCTTATAAAAAATTCTATCAATTCCCCGTTGAATCAAATTTTTTAACGGCTGCAGCGTCATCGCCAGTAACACCGCCACAATTGACATAATCCCCAAATTCGACTTACCATAAATTCTTTCGATTAATTCCGGTATTCCCATTATCATAATGATAAAAACGACTGATAAAATCAAGGTGTACATCGAGTAAGTCAATCCTCTTCTGACAATTAATTTAATCTCTAAAAATCCATTAACATATATCGAATAAGCAGTAAGTAAGGCGTTTATCGTTGTCAATGTGATATCGACCGGATATTGACCTATTTCCGGTATCAGATTAGTTAATCCCCCAATTGTACATAATATGACACCTATAAAGATAAGCTTGACCTTCTTAAAATTAATTTCTCTTGTTTTTATCTTACTATAGATAATAAAGCTCTGATAAATTGAAATAAATAACCCCCAAACTCCTACTACAGGTGCCAAAGGTCCTAAAACATAACTCATCTTATTATTTTGAATCGTGACTGACTCCATGACCAGTCCGAATAGATTACCTATTTCTAAAAGCACGGCAGATATGTAGAATAACATGGTTAGCTTTTTATGGGTTTTCTTATTGGTTAATTCAATAATAAAATGAAAGAAAAATATCGGTACCGCAATTAACCCGGCACATAAGATCCGATTCCAAAACAAAGCATTATTTGTATCCAGCTTCATTATTAATGAACCGAGATTCCAGATAACCATTGCCAAAATAAAATAGGTAAATCTTCTCGCAAGTTTATTTCGATATGTTCCAAGTAACAGCAATAATAAAAACATGTAACAGAGTAATGAAATAAAAGGAATTAAAGTAAATAATGTAATTTCCATAACATATAATCTCCCGATAGACAAAATAAGTCCCATATACAACAAATGATGATGCAAAGGGACTATACAGTAAATATATCAGATTGATTAATATTATTATACAAAAAATCCAAAAATTCGTCAAATTTCTACATATTAATAATCAATTTATGTTATTTTAGATTTATTATAAAAGAACTGTGAAAGTCTCACAGTTCTTTTAATCATTTATTCAGTAATAACTTTTCCATTTCCGTTAATTTCTTTTCAAATACGGAAAATGCCTCAATAATTGGTTCCTTAGTCGTCATATCAACACCGGCTTTTTTTAAGGCATTAATCGGATAATCACTACTTCCGGCTTTTAAGAATTCCAGATATCGCTCTACCGCCTTATCACCTTCGGTTAATATCTGATTAGCTAAAGATTGGGCTGCCGAATAACCCGTAGCGTACTGATAAACATAATAATTGTAGTAAAAATGTGGAATTCTCGCCCATTCAATGGCAATATCCGAATCGATTACAACATCCTCACCAAAATATTTTTTATTGAGATCATAATAAATTTCATTTAACTTATCAGCAGTCAATGCTTCGCCCTGTTGCTCCCTTATATGGATATCATGTTCAAATTCGGCGAACATTGTTTGTCGGAAAACGGTTCCCCTAAATCCTTCTAAGAAATTATTTAAAATATAAAGTTTTTTCTCTTCATCATCAAGATTGTTTAATAAATAATTGTATAATAATGCTTCATTACAGGTTGAGGCAACTTCGGCGACAAAGATTGAATAATCACCGTAACAATATGGTTGATGTTTTCTTGTATAATAACTATGAAGTGAATGACCCAGTTCATGTGCTAAGGTTAAGGTATTATCAACATTATTCTGCCAATTTAATAAAATATACGGATTGGTTCCATAGGAACCTGATGAATAAGCACCGCTTCTTTTACCTTTATTCTCTTCCACATCAATCCAACGATTATTTAATCCCTCTTGAAGAATTTTACCGTATTCAGCTCCTAGCGGAGCAAGTCCTTTTAGAACAATTTCCTTGGCTTCTTCAAACGTGAATTTCATTTCAACATCTTTAACTAAAGAAGTATATAAATCATACATATGTAATTCATCAACATTTAAAACCTTTTTTCTCAGACCGACATAGCGATGAAGTAATGGTAATTTCTCGTTAACGACATCAATTAAATTATCATATACTGCCTCTGGGATATTATTGTTGTCAAGCGCTAATTGTCTGGCAGATTGGTATTTCCGCTGCTTAGCGATAAAATTATGTGTTTTAATTGTTCCGCTTAAAGTTGAAGCAAAGGTATTTTTAAACTTATCGTAAGTATCGTACAACGCTTTAAAAGCATCTTTACGAACCCTTCTGTTACTTGATTCCATAAATCTGATATATCTTCCGTGAGTCAAACTGATATCTTCATCATTTTCATCCCTAATCACAGGAAAAGTGAGATCAGCATTATTCAGCATGCCAAATGTCTTTGCTCCCGTGGATAATGCTTCTTGAGCTTCCGCCAATAAGATTTCTTCCTTTTCACTTAAAACATGCGGTCTTTGACGATTAATATCCTCCAATATTTTCCGATAAAGTTGTAAGTCAGCCAATTCATTAATAAATGAATTTAACTTTTCCTCACTTATCGAAAGAATTTCAGGAATGATATAGCTCATTGTACTATTGGCTAATGTAACCACATTAGATGCCTCCGCATTCATCGCCTGATAGAAAGAATTGGTCGTATCCTGATCATAACGCATATGTGAATAGATGAATAATTTACCTAGACGTTCGGATAAACTATCCTGTAATTTGAGCAGATTATAAAGGGTTTCTGCTGAATCAGCTAATTTACCTTGATATTTAGCTATTTCCGGTATATCTTGCAGTAATTTACTATATTCTTCTTTCCATAGCTCATCCGTTTCAAAAATGTCTTCCAATCTCCAGGTTTTTTCAATCGGGATATCTTTTCGTTTTGGTAATTCCTTTGTTGTACCAGACATAATAATCCTCCTATATAACATAAACATTTATCTTTAATATAACAGAAACTTTGTAAATTATCAATTTATATGTTAATTATATATAAAAAATATTTTACTTAGCTTTATGAATGAAATTATCAAGTAAAAAAGCATAAAAAACTGTTAACATCTTAATATTGTCAACAGTTTTTAATCGAAATCAATCAATGTAATTTAATCTTTTGGCCTCCATTTTTAACTCATCGCGATATTTAGGGTGAGCTATCGCGATTAGTCTTTCGACACGTTCGGAAATCGTTGTGCCTCTTAAAGATGCAACACCATATTCCGTAACCACCATATCGACATTATTCCGGGATAGAGAAACCACTGCTCCCGGTTTTAAAACCGGAACAATTTTTGATACTTCTTCGCGAACCCCCGTAACAGGATTTTTAACTAAGGTAGTGGAATGTAAAGCAATAAAAGACCTGCCGTTTTTTGCCCTTTGCGCACCCACTGCGGTATCGTTCTGTCCACCTGTTCCGCTGAACTGCATATTACCGATCGTTTCAGAAGCACATTGTCCGGTTAAATCTACTTCAATTGTCGTATTAATTGAAACCATATTGTCATTTTGTCCGATTACGAAAGGATCATTGACATAATGACCACCAAAAATCGCAACCGAAGGATTTTCATCTAAAAATTCATACAGTTCCTTAGTCCCTAACGCAAATGTGGCGACCATTTTCCCTTTATGGATTGTTTTCTTTTTCCCTGTTATTACGCCTGCTTTTGCAAGTTTCATTAATCCCGTCGTAAGCATTTCCGTGTGTACACCCAAATCATTTTTCTCCATCAATGAAGCTGTGACGGCATTCGGAATTCCGCCAATCCCTAGTTGAATGCAGTCACCGTCATTGATATATTCGGCAATATGCTTACCGATTAGTAAATCCTTTTCGTCCGGTAAGGCATCGGGTAATTCCGGAATATCATAATCAGTTTTAATCAGGTAATCAATATCATTGATATGAACTTCTACATCTCCGAATGTTCTAGGTAATTTAGGATTTATCTCAATAATTACCAAATCCGCTAATTCAATCATCCTTTTTTCATAAGTATTACTTAATGATAAGGATACAAATCCATGTTTATCGGGCATCGTCGCATTACCGACAAAAATATTCGGTCTTCTTGATCTAAAACGATTGGTGCTAAATAAAGAAAGATGACTGGGAATATAGGAAATATTGCCGTTTTCATGAGCTTTCCTAGTATGTGCGGTATAAAACCAACTATCCATTTTAAATGATTCCTTGTAGTCTATATTGGCAAAATACTCATAATTATGAAGCGGTAAACATGTCGTCATCGTCACATTCTTAACTTTATGTGATATAGTGTGTAATTGCGATAAAAAGGCTTTTGCCTCCGCAGCTCCGAGTCCCGTAACGATAACATCATTTGTTTTAACTAAATTTAAAGCATCTTCAACCGTAATTAACTTATTTTTGTAGTCCATATCCATCCTCCTCTTTTATATTGTTTCTATTTTATCATCTCAAATAGATAAATTAAATTAGAAAATGCTTACATATAAAAAAATCGACTATTAAAGTCGATTAATTCGTTGAGGCACTCACCGAAACTGCGGAAGTACTACTGATAGCGGCTATCATAGCTGCGTTTTGTGCCTGAATAATTGTTTCAATTGTGGTTGAAAGATTGGTTTCGGCCAATTTCGGATTATCAATCTTCTCAGACATAAGTAACATTACCGCAACTATCGTATTAAGTGACTTCGTATGCTTCAACAATTTATGATGATTAAATTTGTCTATCAGTTCTTTGAGCTTTACATAATCACTTTCCGTAATATCAACGGAAGCTAATAACCCAATTGCCGAATAATGTATCCTGCGGATTTTGATTTCATGGTTAATTAGATTTTCTTTAAGAAGAGTGACTTTAGCGATTAAATTATCTTTGTTTTTACTGTCTACAAGCATCAATATATGTGATAAAAACTGAAGATCATTACCTTTGGTGAAGCCGTTAAGGTTTAAATTTGTATAATAGTATTCTATACCCTCCATTAATTTTCCAAGGTCATTGTTTTCAATTGAAAGGAGTGCAGCAAGTGGATAATCACTGTGCGATGTGAGGAAGAAATGCATTTTCCTCATTTTCTGGTATATTTCTTTTATATAACAGACATGAATAGCAATATCATCAATATTCTCATTTAACAGAGACATGGCACAAATTACGGTATAGGCATTCTTTGGCAGTTTGTTTTTAGTCAGTTCTTTATATAAATGATATAGTTCAGTAAATTTATCTTCAAGATTAGTAAATTTGCATAATAAATAAGCCGCGACATTATATTTCTGATGCGTGCGAAATGGTGAGAACCAATTAACCTGTTTAGTAATATATGTGCTGAAGTTCTGTAAGCTATTAACATCAAGTTTTTGATCATTCATCACATATATTGAGGCAATCAGTGTTCTTACAACAGCCGACATTTTCCAGCCAAAGGATGATTTCAATAATTCGATGTTTTCCAAATAATTATTTACTTTACTTTCCATAGTGACTCCTTATTCATTAATTTTTATTCAAAATTTAATAAATATACTACTATTTTTATCTTATCACATTTAGGTAAACTCTGACATAAAAATTGATTTTTTTCATAAAAAAATCGACCTATGTCGATTTTTTATTAATTTTCTCTATTACTTAACTCGGTCACAATTCCCGTAATGATACTGATTAGACCCAATAGCGAAAGACTCATAAAGACAATTTTATTCGCTAATATTTCCCTGTTCCAATCGGTTAAATTAAAATAAGCGGTAAAATCATAGGACTTACGTTCCACAAAATATTTAGAACTCATATTAATAATTATGATCATCATTGACCAAAACAAAATAATTAAACCTGATTTTAAAATCCAGTTCACATGGAGATATTTAATTGCGAGAACAGTAAGCCAAAATACGGCAAGAGGAATTGAAGCCATCGGTATTGCGATACTGTATAGCCAGTCACCGTTAGTGTAAAGACTGCAAACTATTAGCAGTATATAAATTAAAACGGTAACAGAACCAAGTGTTATGAATAAGCTGTGTTTTTTTAAGATTAAAGGTAAATTAGTAATTGAAAATGCCAAGGCAATGGATACCAAAACAATAAAAAACCATGACAATGTATGATTTACCGCAATATTAACAATAAAGCATGTCAATAAAGCAATCCCATACGCAATTATTAATGACCAATAATAGGTCTTGACAAATGATCGATATTTTTTAGCCTGTTTTTTTTCCACCTTAGCCAAATAGTCATCGCAAGCGGTTATGAATTCATGCTCTGTGATATTAAGCACTTTACAGATTGAGGATATTAATGTGATATCCGGATATGATTTTCCTCTTTCCCATTTTGATACCGCCGTATCCGTCACATATAAAAGGTCCGCAAACTCTTTTTGGGTCAAATTGGCTTCCTTTCGTTTTTTCACAATAAATTCCGTAAATTTCTCTTTGTTTTCCAAATTAATCATCCCTTTCTTATTGATAGTTCTATTGTATGTCCTATTGTTATTTTAAGCAATAAATAATCGCTTAATCTGCCTTGACCGTTTGGCAAGTAACAACTCTACCAATAATCAAGTTAAAATTACTCTTACATATATAAAAAAATCGACCTAAGTCGATTTTTTTACTACTCATCTTCAGTTAAATTACTTGCGAAAACATCCCCTTCGATATCACCATGACATTCGACATCGACATTCACATCTGATTCGGAATTTACGATGACATCTCCTTCGATACTACCATCACAAGAAACGGAAACATCATTAGCATTAGGAGCATCAATGTTCAATTCATCTGTGGTATCAATGTTTATTGAACCTTCCCCATTATTTATTGATACTTCTTCCGCATTTTCAATTTCAATAGTTCCGTTATCTCCACAATGAATCGTAATGTTTCCGGAATCAATTGAAATATTGTCCGCATAAATTTGTTCTAATCTTTCCACCTTCTCCAGAATTGTTTTTAGTAAACTTATAATTTCCTGATTATTTTCCATAAATTCATCCTTTCTCTATTTATTTTCATTATTAAAATCTTCTATCGTCAATTCATAATCGACAGAGGATTGATAATTTCCAAGTTGGAATTTTTATTTATATACAACCTCAAATTCCTCAAATACCACAATATCATCAGGTGTAAAGGTTTTTCCGATTCCTTTAGCTTCTCTTGTAAAAAAATCAATATGAACTCTTTGCCAGTAATTTAAAGATTTGTCACCCTCACCTTCGATATGGGCTAGTTCTTCCGTCACATCTTTGAAAGGAAGAATTGTCACTTTTTTGATTCTCACAAGACATTCGGCAATTCCGTTCCAATTAATGATAACACTGTAATCTCCGACCTTAGGTAAGTCAGCTTTTTCAATTTCATATAATTCATACAGTGACGTAGTACCTCTTTTGATTCCGCTTGCCACAAGATCCGCCAGCATGTTCGCATCATATTCATTATCACAAAAATACCATGAGGTATATTTTTTAGCGGTTTCGTCCACACTTTCACCGATTGTCTTTAAATATTCGCACCACATCTTTTTTACCGAAATATCTTCCATAATGTTCCTCCTCTTGCAGCACTTTTAATGATTATATCATTATTAAGCTATCACAACAATAATTTCAGATAAAATATTTTCAACCCCTATGTTTACAATACTGATTCAGAATATACATAATATAGTCTTCTCTTTCAAAAAGCCTTAAACTAAGAGGATTACCACAACTCCTAACCATTTCCGACAGCGGTACGGTTAAACGGACTTTTTGGGCGATTGAGTTATTGTTTATATAATTACTTATTATCTTTTCAATTCCATCTTTATGTAAATTACCCAAACACCACCATGAAGAAATTTGCGTATAATTAGGATATACGTCAAAATCTTTTGAAATGTAAAAAACGGGATTTTCTAAAGCTAAATTGCAAGTAGAGTAATCATTTATTAATTCATCATATAAGGCTTTTTCCGTTTCTCCCAAATCCTCACAAAACTCTAGAGGAAGCAATTTTTTATCATCCTCGGTAATTCTTACATCATACAGTTTTTCATTTTCACCATCACAGCTTCCCTGATGAATAAAAAGTTAAACTCCTGATTTATTTTTTTACATCTTTCTGACAAGCTTAGTTCGTTGCTTAAATTTATCAGCGGTTGCATCTCACCGATGTTATCTTTATTTACAAAAATTTCTGACTCCTAAGTGCTCATTTAGCATAATTCTTATCCCTGTTTAAGCGCCAAAAACTGAGCAATTCAAACCGTTTGGGTTTTGTATTAATGCTTAATTTGTTTTCTAATTCCCACAGTTTTTTATAATTATTTAAATAATCGGGTTCCCTAAACCACTGTAAACTTCCAATGTATCAGTATATTTTTTAAAACACTTCGCGGTAAATATTAAATCACTTTTTGACAGTTTTCCGTTAGGAAGATGGCCTATCCAACAATGTTTACAGCGACTCGGACAACCTGCCATATCTAAGCATACTGCGATTTTTTTAAACTTAATCTCTTCCATAAAATCAACTTCCCTCTCGATAATTTAATGATTAACCATTAATTACACAAACTAAAATATAAATAAAAAGTGAGGTTAATATATGAAACGGATACTACTTATCATCATCATACCATTTATTTTTTTTATATATCCCGTAAAAACAGTTACAGCGCAAGACAAAGAACCGGAATGTCATTTAATGCACGATACTTTAGTGTATACTTTAGCTCCTTACATAAAGGAGGAAATTGTAAGGTACTACGGATATAGAAAACAGTTTGCATTATATAATGCGAAAATAATAAACATAAAGAAAGAATATACCGGTTATAAAGTAACAATTATGGTAAATACATTTGAACATGCGCATAATCCACCTTATGGTAAGGAAACAATCACTTTTCTTATTAGTTCATCAAAAGTTGAAGTAATAGATTATCAACATGAAGGTGACAAATATGAAAAGTTAATAAAAGAATTTTATGATGAAACAATAGAAGATATTATTAAATCATTTAATCTGGATGTAAATTCTCATGATAAATATACGATGAAGGAATTATTATATAAATCTGAAAAAGCTGGTCATTTAAAACCATTAAGAGATATTGTCGTAAATATTATCAAAAATATATTACATCCGGATATAAAATATCCAAAAAAAAATGTGATTGATCCCGTTACTTTCATAAAAGGTAACAGTGCCTATATACTTTTTAAAAGGGCAGATGGTACAAATAATCTATATAAATTAACTTATGATTATAATAAATGGATAATAGAAGATAAACAAAATAAAAAAGGTAAAATAATGGAAAGTAAATTGCTTTGGTATATGTAATGCTTATTCTTCTTTTTCAATAAAATACTTAATTTGATCCGGCAAATTAATTAAATCATTTATGATACTTTGCGGATAGACAAGCTTTTCATGCAAATCCGAAAGTAAAATCCAATAAAAATCGATGCCATTTTTAGCTTCAAAGGATCCTGTGAGAGGTACTTGGTTATCATTACATAAGGAAACCGTATAAAATAAAACTATTTGCTGGCATGGCATATTTCCCCAGGGAAAAAATATTTCCCCCACAAATTTTAACTCCTCTTTTTTTATATCTGCATTAATTTCTTCCTTAAACTCTCTTATTAATGCTTCTTTAGCTATTTCACCATAACTGACATGTCCTCCCGGTATCGCATAGCCTATATCATCTTTTGGTTTTTGTAGTAGTATTTTACCATCCCTAATTAAAATACCGGCAACACGATAAGAAAAAAGGAAATCATTTGTTTTAAAAAGCAGATCTTTATTCATAATATTTACTCCTAATAAAATAATAGATATATCCATATTGTAACATATTAACAACTTATATTGTTAACTGTATGTTATAATCTATATAAAAAATATATTAGGAGAATTATATATGATAAAAGAGATATCAATTAAAAAACTACAGGATTATATAAAAAGTAAAGATTATCATCCACATCTAAAAGAGGGATATTTTCTTAAGCTTATAGAAGAAGTGGGCGAATTAGCGGAAGCCATCAGAAAAGATGCGAGAATGGAAAATGATAATATTAAAGGAACTATTGAGGAAGAGCTTTATGATGTATTATACTATGTTTTAGCTATCGCTAATATTTATGATATTGATATGGAAGAAAGCATTATTCTTAAAGAAAAAATAAATAAAGAAAAATATCAGTATCATACTGATATTGAGTAATTAAAAATCGATATTAATTATCGGTTTTATTATATAACCACCTAATAATTCCAGGAAACCTTTCTTCCCAGGATGATTCATTATGAACTCCGTTATCGATTAACTCAAATCTACTTTGGATCGCTTTTTTAATTAATTTATAATTGATTACTTTAGTAAAATTAACTAAATAATCATTTCGTAATGAATCATTTACTTCCCTTTTACCGAAATCAAGATGGATTTTTAATTTAAATTCAGGGACATATAACCGGATAAATTCAATTAAATGTTCTTCTGAAAACCAAAATGCACTTGATAAACATGCTGCTTTAGAAAAAATATGAGGATATTTTAAAATTCCGTATAAGGATATTAATCCTCCCATACTGCTTCCGGCAATACATGTGTTATTGCGATCAGTTAAGGTGGTATAATTAGCATCTACCCATGGCTTTAATTCATTAACAATAAATTGAAGATATTCGTCCCCCTCTCCACCGCACTCATTTTTGATGAAATCAAAATCTTTATCATCTTTTATCCATCTATTTCTCCAGGGACCCAATTCATTCATTCTTAGTATTCCTTCACCGCTATCAATTCCCACGACAATATACTCCATATTATGATTATTAAACTGATTAGCAATATTCCAAGACTTTCCATAGCTTGCTGTATCATCATCAAATAGATTTTGACCGTCATGCATATAGATTACTGGGTACTTAACTTTTTTATCATAGTTCTTAGGAGTAAATATCCTTATTTTTCTTTCTCGATTATTTAATGATTTCATTCTAAAATTAAATACTTGACAATTTAACATGTTAACCTCCGATGGATAATATAATGATATTTCATGCATGTATTATTAATATTAAAATATATCGTATCATTATCATACTTCCAGATTTTCTATTATTCAATAGATAAATCCTTAAAATTAATCGATTTCCACGATTAATACCACAAAAACTTTTAAATAATTTCTATTGAAAATCGAGTAGGGGATAAATTTTAATAATTTTCTCCCCTCTCACACCACCGTACGTACGGTTCTCGTATACGGCGGTTCATTTTATATTACAGTATGT
>JAWLBU010000007.1:0-64602 GCA_041687555.1 Haloplasmataceae bacterium
GGAATCTTGTAAATTAAATAAATAATGACCCCCACTTAAGTTATACAGACTGAGTGGGGTTTTTATTTTTGTCAATATGTAAAGGAATTGACGCTTACTATTATCCGTAGGTAATCATGAAGTACAAGAAAAAGGTTTAATAGGTTTTGATAGGTTCTGTAGTTGGTTAAAGCAAATTTTTGAAAATAAATATAATAACTTTGAAAGATTATATGGTAAGTTAAATATAACAGTACTGCCACATGAATTTTATGATTATATAAAAAGAAATAAATCTATTTTAAAATGAAATATTTAATATCTTGAATTAGATTAAGGTAAGTATATTGACGTATAACTGTCCCCTTGATCATTTCTATTGTTATTGGGGAAAATTCTAAAAAAGGTTCGTTTTACAAGGATGTCGAGACATCATTGTACTATCTGAACAGTCGTTATTATAATCTTGAGATTGGTAGATTTATTAATGCGGATGGGTTGATTGGACAAACAGAAGAAATTTTATCTCATAATATGTATGTGTATACTTCAAATAATCCGGTGATGAGAGTAGATCCTAGTGGTTATGCTTGGTATCACTGGGCAATAGCAGGTGCTGTTGTTGTAGGATTAGGAAGAGCAGTTGTTGCGACTGCTGGTGGTGCAGTCCCTGGAATACATTCGCTGGAGGAGCTTTGGTGCACTAGGAGGATTCCTGTCGTATAAAGAACAGATTGGTAGTCCTTCACAAGCTGGTTTTATGAGTAAATACGAAAGAGATAAACAAAGAAAAAGTTATTGGATATCACAGGGGAATGTTAATGGTAGAGCTGATCCTGATTCTCAAATTAGTCATATATATGGAACATATGGAAATAATAGAAATCATTTTATTATACAGAATGGTGCGGATCATAGAGCATTTCATAGTATTTATGGATATAAGACCAATGGTGGTCCATTTCATAGACCAAATCCATATTTTCATGATTGGTGGGACAATATTAGAAGATTATTAGGATATCAATAATAAAGAGGTGAAAAAGATGTTGTCCTTTTTAAAACTTTTGTTTAAGGAAAAGAAGAAAATAAAAATAATGAAGGATTTTGTAGAAGGAAGAATAAGCACAAGAGAGTTTTGGAATATTCTTAAAAAGGATAAAATCATGAGAAAAATTTTAAGAAGTAATAAAAAATTAAATTCATTCAGGGTATATTTTAATGAAAATAATATAGAAAAAATTGATCTTTCTAAATTAAGTGTAAGGATAGCAATCTATTTGAAGGTAAAGCAATATTTAAAAATAAATAATTATAAGGTTATACCTTTTAATGATGAAGAAGAGAAGTTTTTATTTTTATCTGAAATTCAACCAGAGTGGCTATATATAAGAGATGAAGATTATTTAAATAATATTATAAACTCAGTACCATCAAGTTTACCAAAAGAAAAATATAAGCAATGGTGTAAATCGAGAATTAAAGAATTATTTAAATACGATAAGAAACCACCTGAGTGGGTACAAGAACCAGAATGGCCAATTGTTGATGGCCAACCACTGGTATTTAAAAATCAAAAAGCAGACGGTAGTAAATTTAGTTACTATTTTTATGATTATAATACAAAAGAAGAAATTGAAATTATTCAATACGAATAGTCATAACTATTTACCACTATAAAAAAGTGAAAGGCCCAATTATATAAATACTTATAATTGGATTTTTCATAATGACACATCCTTTACTTTCTTTATTTTAGCAAGTCTAACTTGATGTGTCCATACTTATATACTACACCCAAAGTTTGTAATTAATTAAAAAAAACCATTAACTTTCATTATTTCAAATCTAGTTATTACCCGTATTTTATATGTAGTTATTATTTACCTTTTTTTAGTGAATATTTATTGATTATATGATAAAATGATAGTAATATAGAATAACTATATTTTATAGGTGATTTTATGAGTGAGAGACTGAAAGATAAACAAATTAATATTGAAAATGCGATGAAAAGAAAACGCGATAAGTTTCTTAAACCTTTAATAACCGATGAAGAATTAAATGATAATACCGATGTTTATTTTAGTGTTGTCAAAAATCGCTCAAAAACAGAAAATAAAGATTCGGAAAAAAAGGGAGCTTATTTTTTATCACCTATGCGGGGTAAGGTAATAGACCGCTCTACTTATAGGGTTACAAATAGTCAGGGGAGAATTGCCAAACAATATGATTTTTTACGTAAAGAAAAGAAATTAAAAAAAGATATTCTGGAAAATCAATTTGGACATGAATATTATGAGTTTAATGTGATTAACAATCGAATAAAACAGGAAAATTTAAGAAGACGAGTAAATGAAGAAATAGAACCACCAAAGGAAGTAAAAGAAGTAAAAAAGGAAGAACCGGTAAATATCGTTACTCCTATCGAAAATCCGACTCCTGATACGGAAAATGAACGTTATAATATTATATATGAAGAAGAGATAGAACTTGATGAGGATTATAATATTATTACTTCGTATGATGATGATGCTAAGCTATCCTTTTTTAATGATTACGACAAAATTAAGAATACAAAAGAATCTAATTCCTATACAAGTGTTAATACCTATGAAAGTAGTGATAAAAGGCTTGGTCTTAAGGAAGAATTAAAAAAATTATTTGCCGAAGATGATTATGTTTCTAATGATGAAAATTACTATGAAGATAAAATTACCTTTGATGATGTTAAAAATGAAGAAGCACCTAAAGTGATAAGCAATAATTTTGTTAATTTGAAAAGGGAACTGGATCTCGAATTAAATAAAAATTTAACGGAAAAACCTAAGGAAAGAAATGTGAATATTGATTTGAGTCAATATCAATTACCATCCATTGACTTGTTAAACGAACCCGCTTCATACGTAACCGATGATATCGAATGGATAGAAAGTCAAATGCAGATACTTGACTCTACCTTAGAAAGCTTTGGAATCGCTGCTAAAACAGTTAATTACACCATCGGACCAACAGTTACCAGGTATGAAATAGAACCTGAACCCGGTACTAAGGTAAGCAGAATTACCGCACTGCAGGATGATATAAAATTAAGACTAGCCGCAAGTGATATTCGTATCGAAGCCCCTATTTCAGGTAAAAGTACTGTCGGTGTCGAGGTACCTAATAAAAGGAACCGGATGGTCACATTAAGAGAAATATTGGAAAGCAGTGCTTATAAAGCTTATAAATCACCTCTTAAAATCGTCCTAGGATTAGATATAGCCGGAGAACCGATTTTTTCTGATATCAGTTCAATGACACACAGTCTTATTGCCGGATCTACCGGTTCTGGTAAAAGTGTCTGTATTAATTGTATAATCGTCAGTTTATTATATAATGCTTTACCGGATGAAGTAAAATTGGTCTTAATCGATCCTAAGAAAGTTGAATTCAGTATGTATCGCGATATACCACATTTACTTACTCCGGTGATTAATGATCCAAAGGCTGCTACTTCTGCTCTCCGCTGGTTGACTGAGGAAATGGACAGAAGATATGAATTAATTGAAAGTGTCGGAGCTCGTGATATTAAGAGCTATAATCAAAAACGAAGCCGGGGTAATGAAAACTTACCAAAATTACCGTATATAGTTGTCATTATTGATGAATTAGCAGATTTAATGGTCATAGCCGCTAATGAGGTTGAAGATTATATTCAACGGATTTCACAACTAGCACGGGCTGCCGGAATTCATTTAATCGTTGCAACGCAACGTCCGTCAACCAATATCATTACCGGTACAATAAAAACAAATATTCCTACCCGTATTTCCTTTCAGGTGGCATCGGCAATCGATTCCCGCATTATTTTAGATGAAAGCGGCGCTGAAAAGCTGTTAGGAAAAGGGGATATGCTGCTATCAGATAACGGTAAACCGCAATTAAAGAGAGTTCAGGGTTCATATGTGACCGATGAGGAAATCGAAAAGGTGACATATTTTGTGAAAAACCAAATGGCACCGCAATATGCCTTTACCGCTGAAGAGCTACTCAAAAAAGAAAATGAATTTATGATTGATTATGATGATGAGTTATTTGATGATGCCGTCCGTTATGTCATTGAAATGGGAGAGGCCAGTGCCTCTAAAATCCAACGACAGTTTAAGGTGGGATATAACAGAGCAGCCAGAATGATTGACCTCATGGAAAAATATCAGATAGTGGGACCTCAACAAAGCGGTAGTAAACCAAGAGAAGTACTAATAACCTTGGATGAATATGAAAGAATGTTTTAAAAAATGCCTAATCGGCATTTTTTTTTATGATTTTTTTTAAGCACACTTATCACGGTTTTTAATATAAATATATAAAAAGGAGGTATCTATTATGGAAAGGTTTCATTTGATTGGAATCAAGGGAGCAGGCATGAGTTCACTTGCGTTATTATTGAATGATTATGGTTATTATGTTCAAGGTTCCGATGTATACGAAGAATTTTTTACGGAAAATAATTTAGCCTTAAAAAATATACCTGTGTTGCCTTTTTCTGCAGACAACATAAAAGAGGATTTCATTATTATTGTGGGAAATGCCTTCATCGATAATGAGGAACATCTTCGAGCTAAATCACTAAATTGCACGATATATACCTATAATGAATATTTGGGAATACTTAGTAAGAATTTATATTCGATTGCGATAAGCGGTTCACACGGTAAAACAACGACGACAAATCTTATTAGGCATGTTTTAACTTCACGGGAAAATCCAAATTATTTAATAGGTGACGGGCAGGGCGGAGGTAATAGGAACAGCAATCTATTTGTTTTTGAAGCCTGTGAATATCTTCGTCATTTTTTATCCTATTTTCCGAAGATTGCGGTTATCACAAATATCGATTATGATCACCCTGATTATTATAAAGATATTTTCGATGTACAGGATGCTTTCAAACAATTTATTGCACAATCTAACAAGGTTGTGTATAATGGTGATGATGATTTATTAAAGGAGATAGTCCCCGCCGATAAATTACGGGTTTCCTATGGTTTGAAACAGACAAATGACTATTATGCCGTAAATATCAGCAATGATAATCGCTACACTTATTATGACTTATACATTAAAAATAAATTTATCGGTAAAATAAGAATACCATTATTTGGATTACACAACGTTTATAATTCCTTGGCGACAATTGCCACCACAAATCAATTTATTGAAGATATGGAAATAATCAAGAATGCTTTGGTAAATTTTAAGGCGGGAAAAAGAAGATTTGAAGAATTTATTTTGGATGGTCAGATTGTTATTAGTGACTATGCTCATCATCCTAAGGAAATAAAATCGACGATAGAAGCAATCAGTGTAAAATATCCGTTTAAGAAAATTATTATTTATTTTCAGCCGCATACTTATACCAGAACCGTATCTTTTTTAAATGATTTTGCCGACAGTTTATCTTTGGCCGACAAGGTCTATTTGCGGGAAATCTTCTCTTCAGCCCGTGAAAAACATAAGACAATATCCGTTCTTGATTTGGCTAAACTAATCAAAAATAGCGAAGTTATTAATGATGATAAGTATATAGAGATTTTTAAAACATATAAAAATGCGGTAATCGTTTTTATGGGTGCCGGTGATATCGATAGAAACTGTGCTCATTATCTCAGAGAATTAAAAAATATCTGATTATTTTCATAAATCATCTTAAAAAATAGCTAAATATAATGTATAATGATTATATAAACTGGTTAAAGTTAAAGTAGGTGAATACATTGTTAGAAGTCGTGTACATAACATTAGGACTAGTTTTAATTGTTTGTGTTATCACAATAACTTATTTCGCGATAAAATTCTTGGAGAATTATCGCAGTACTTTAAAACAAGCCGATATTACTATAAGAGTAGCCGAAACATCACTACAGGAATTAGATCGGGTTGTGATGCTGTTTACCGAGAAATTGAATAGCGCCGAAGCTTTTTTTAATGAGTTAAACGTAACAGGTCAACATTTAGAATTAGTAAATCAAAAATTTGATGAGATAGCGAAAATAATTGACAAATACCCTAAAGGTATTACATCATCCTTTTTTTTACTAAATAAAATAGATGCTGTTAAAGATATATCGAAGATATTTAATGTCTTAAATTTTGATGAGGAGTTGAATACCGTGTTAAAAGATTTTATAAAAGGTGCAGTTGTCGGAGGTTTAGTTGTTGCCTTCTTAACACCAAAAACTGGTGAGGAAATGCGAAAAGTTGCCATGGATAAACTTGACGAATTGAAAGAAAAAGCCAAAAATATAAATGTGGAAGATGTTCGAGATGGTATATTTAAAAAAATAGATGAACTTAAAAACTATTTGAAAACATCAACCAAGGATGAAATCTTAAGCCGTATTTTTGAAGAAATTAAATTATTATATGAAAAAGTTAAGAGATTACTTTCATTTAAGCAAGAACCAACAACTGAAATAATTGAAAAACAGTAGATATAGTATATTTACTGTTTTTTTACATTACAAATAAACGGAGGATACAATTCTAATGGATAAAATTAATGAACTAAGAGTTGAAATTGATATTATAAATAAAAAGATATTAAAATTATTAAATGAGCGCGCAAAAATAGCGCAAAAAATCGGTAAAGAAAAACAAATACATGGGTATCCTATATATGACCCTATTCGTGAGCAACAGATATTAGAATCCATAGTGGCTGAAAATGAAGGGCCGTTTTCCGATGAAGTGATTATCTGTTTATTTAAGGAAATTTTTAAGGCCACCTCACAATTACAGGAAATTGATAAGGAGGGTGCACTTAAGGTTTCACGGAAAAAACATCGTGAAGATACGTTGATTAAGATTAAGGATACAATAATTGGCGGTAAGGATAAAATAATGATTGCCGGTCCATGCTCAATTGAAAGCGAGCAGCAATTAGAGAAAACAGCTCAGTTTATCAAGGAAAAGGGGATTAAATTTATCAGAGGCGGAGCTTTTAAACCCCGGACATCACCCTATGAATTTCAAGGTTTAGGTTTGGAAGCATTAAAGATTATGCAAAAAATAGCACATAAATATCAATTGATCTCCGTCGTGGAAGTAATGGACAAAGAGCAGCTCAATTTAGCATATGATTATGTGGATATACTGCAAATAGGTTCAAGAAACATGCATAATTTCAGTTTATTAAAAGCCGTCGGACAAGTTGACAAACCGATTATTTTAAAACGAGGTTTTGCGGCGACAATAGAGGAATTTAAACTGTCAGCCGAATACATCATGTCTGAAGGAAATCCGAATGTCATTTTATGCGAACGCGGAATCAGGACATTTGAGAAGGCGACGAGAAATACCTTGGATATTTCCGCTATCCCGATTTTGAAAACGGAAACGCACCTGCCGGTTATTGTTGACGTATCGCACGCCGCAGGTCGAAAAGATATCATGGGATATTTGGCCAAGGCCGCGCTTGCCTCATCATGTGACGGACTAATGGTGGAGGTACACCCTAATCCTAAAGTGGCATTATCGGATGCTAATCAGCAAATGGATTTTACAGAATTTACGCAATTTTATGATGAACTAGAGTTATGAAAATATTTTCATAAATTGAAACATTTCTCTTGTAAATGTTTTCAATTTTGATATAATATATAAAAGTATTCCATTATTTGGAGGTGAAGTTAAATGATTGATAACAAAAACACTAAGGTAACAATATATGATGTTGCTAGTGAAGCCGATGTTTCCCTTGCTACGGTATCAAGAGTTTTAAATTATCCCGATAAGGTTAAGCCAGCGACTAGAGAAAGAGTTTTAGAAGCGATAAATAAATTGGGTTATCGACCAAATGCGATTGCAAGAGGTCTAGCTAGCAGAAAATCCACGACGGTTGCCTTAATTGTACCGGATGTATCGAGAGCATCGGTAGCCGAAATGATTAACGGTGTAATCGATATTGCTCGCAAATACGATTATACGGTCATACTTAAAGTGACTAATAGCGAAGTTGAAGTAGAGGATGAAATTTGGCAGGAAGTATTTGCTTCTCAAGTGGATGGTATAATATATTTAAATGATGAGCTACAAGAACATAATATTAAACAAATCATGGAAACAACAGTTCCTGTCGTTTTATGTAATGTCAGAGAAGAAGGTAATCTGATTCCTTCGGTATCAATTGATTTTGAAGCCGCGTTTTATGAAGCGACAAAATCGTTTATTGATAAAGGTAAAAAAGATATCCTGTTTGTATCGACCAGAAGTGCGTATTCAGTAAATACCTTAAAAGAACGAGGTTATAAAAAAGCAATGGAAGAAGTCGGTTTGGAGCCTAACATTGTCAGAACTTCGGGTAGATTAGTCGTCAATTATCCGTTTTTCCTGGATTATTTGAAAACGAATAAACCGGAAGCGGCTATTGTTGTCCGTGATTCAATCGCTGTATCAATGATTAACGCCGCAAGTGAATTAGGAATTAATGTGCCTAATGAATTAGAGATTATCGCCTTCCAAAACACGAAATATTCGAAGATGTCAAGACCAACCTTAACATCAATTGATAATCCTATTTATGATATCGGTGCGGTTTCAATGCGCCTATTAACCAAATTAATGAATAATGAACCTATTGATAATGTTAATGTTGTTTTACCGCATAATATTATCTGGAGAAAATCAACCACATAAAATTGTGGTATAGGAGGCAATATATATGAAAACTCAATTACCAATAGCGATGAGTAATCGTCATATTCATTTAAGTCAGGAGGATTTGGCCGCCTTATTTGGTGAAGGCTACGAATTAACGAAAAACAAGGATTTATCACAACCTGGCCAGTTCGCCGCTAACGAAAAAGTAGATATCGTAGGACCTAAGGGTTCTTTAAAAGGTGTGCGGGTATTAGGACCGGTCAGAAAAGAGACACAGATTGAAATATCATTGACCGATAGCTTTACTTTAGGAATATATCCGCCTGTAAGAGATTCCGGAGATACTGCTGGTACTCCGGGTGCAAAAGTAATCGGTCCTAAAGGTGAAATTGAAATCTCTAAAGGTGTAATCGTGGCAGCACGGCACATTCACATGCATCCAAACGATGCCAAAGAATTTGGCGTTAAGGATAAAGATCATGTTAAAGTAAAAGTCGGTGGTGAAAGAGGACTTATTTACGATAATGTTTTAGTAAGGGTCCGTGAAGATTTTGCCCTAGAAATGCATGTGGATATCGATGAAGGTAACGCTGCCGGCGTTAAAAATGGTCAATTAGTAGAAATTATTAAATAAATGTAATAACTTTTAATAAATATTTCATATAATATTAATGTCAAAATATCTGCGATGATTGGTATCAATTAGTATCGATGATGATATTTAGAGACTTAGTGGTTGGTGAAAACTAAGATCTAGTCGATTATGAAATACAACCAGGAGCATCTACTTATGTAGACGGTTTTATCCGTTATCGTTTCAGAGTGCACATGGTTATACCGTGTGAACTAAGGTGGTACCACGCAATAAGCGTCCTTAGCTATTAAGGACGTTTTTTTATAGGAGGGAGTATTTTGAATTATATTATATGGAGAGCTAGGGAAGTCGATTATGATAAACTTGTCCCGATCTTTCAAGAAGTACATAATCTGCATACAACTCATTTAAAAGAATATTTTTCACTTCTAAATAATCCCATGCCGAAAGAGGATTATTTAAAACTAATTAAAGATAAAAGTATTTATTTCTTGATAATCGGTGATAAAAAGAATATATTTGGCTTTTCGATTCTTGCTTTTCGTGAATCAGGTTATTTAAATATCTTATTAAAAAGAGTATATGCTTATATTTGTGAATTTGCGATCATCTCCATACATCAAAAAAAGGGTTACGGAAAGGCATTGTTCAATGAATGTGTAAAAATCGCCAAGGAAATGAAAGCCAAATCATTAGAACTTGATGTATGGGACTTTAATCAAAATGCGATGGCTTTTTATAAATCATTAGGTATGGAAACTTTGAACCATCGGATGATATTAAAATTATAGTTAGGAGAGTTAACATGAAAAATGAATTATTAAAAGACTTAAGCTGGAGAGGTTTAATTAACGACTGTACTGACATTGAAGCGCTTGACGAATTATTGGAAAGCGGAATGATTACATTATACTGCGGTTTTGATCCGACTGCCGAAAGTTTACATGTCGGTTCACTTTTACCGATTTTGACATTAAAAAGATTTCAACAGTACGGTCATAAGCCCCTTCCTTTAGTAGGCGGTGCTACGGGTTTAATAGGCGATCCTAGCGGAAGGTCGACTGAGCGTTCGCTTAATACCTTAGATACTGTTTTAGATTGGGCAGAATCAATTAAAAAACAATTATCGCAGTTTTTAGATTTTGACAGTAAGAAACAGAATGCCGCCGAAATGGTCAATAATTATGACTGGACCAAAGATTTATCGATAATTGATTTCCTACGGGATTATGGAAAATATTTTGGGATAAATTACCTGTTAGCTAAGGATACGATTGCCAAACGTCTAGAAACGGGTATATCATTTACGGAATTTACTTATACAATCCTTCAGGCCATGGATTTCAATCATTTATTTTTAGAGAAGGGTTGTCGCCTGCAAATAGGCGGAAGTGACCAATGGGGAAATATCACATCGGGACTTGAATTAATCCGAAAAACCAGCGGCACTGATGTTAAAGTTGTAGGTATGACAATGCCACTTGTCACTAAAGCCGATGGTACGAAGTTTGGTAAAACTGCCGGTGGTGCGATTTGGCTAGATGCTAATTTGACCACACCTTATGAAATGTACCAGTTCTTCCTTAATACTAGTGATGATGATGTGGTTAAATTTTTGAAATACTTTACCTTCCTATCACATGAGGAAATTGAAAGGTTAGAAGAATCAGTCAAGACCGAACCTCATTTGCGTACCGCTCAAAAACAACTGGCAAAGGAAGTCGTCACCTTAGTGCACGGTAAAAAAGCATTTGAACAAGCTTTAAAAATTACCGACAGTTTATTTAACGGAGATATTAAATCCCTAACCGGAGAAGAAATCGCCACCGGATTTAAAGGATTACCGTCAATCAGTTTAGCTGAAGAAACAAATATTGTCGATTTACTTGTTATGTGCGGTGCGGCAACAAGTAAACGTCAAGCCCGGGAGTTTATCACCAACAATTCTGTTTCGGTAAACGGCGAAAAAATAAATGATTTGGAATTGAAGGTAAATAAAGATTTGGCGATTGATTCCAAATATGTGATAATTCTTCGGGGAAAGAAAAACTATTTTATGGCTAAATTTGACTAAAAAGCAATAAAAAACATAAGTTCAGCTTATGTTTTTTTTGTTCTTTAGACTATTACATTATCTAACAAAATCTGTAAATTCAAAATGTTATGATTGAGTTGCACGGAATGATTTCGTGTTTATAAGAAAGTGGGGAGGATGAAATGATTAGGAAAATCTTTAAATTAATGCTTTTCACATTGACGATTCTAATAAGCT
Organism: Haloplasmataceae bacterium; assembly: GCA_041687555.1. Lineage (GTDB taxonomy): Bacteria > Bacillota_I > Bacilli_A > Haloplasmatales > Haloplasmataceae > JAWLBU01. The sequence goes on from JAWLBU010000007.1 coordinate 11,490, forward strand.
CGATTTTTATCTTTGGTTCTCAAACTTTAGCTAAAACGCAATATGTTCAAACAAAATTATACGGCAAGTATAATTTGACATCATCCGAGATGACAAGCGTGATTGTTGAACTGAACGAAAAGTCAATTGTCGAAGCAAAACATAGCGGTATGATTCAAACTAAAGAAATGTTGGAAGCCAATCGAGATATCGTAATTGATAATGTTAAAAAAGAAGCTATCGATGCTAATGTTTTGCGTGAGTATGATTATTTATTCTCCGGATTTGCTTTAGAAATACCGGCAAACAAAATACTTAATATTACGACAATTCCGGGTATTAAAGCCGTATATCCTAACATAACCTATACAACAACGGATGTAAAGGTTTCATTAATGGATGAATATGAACCGAGTATGACAAAAAGCAATCCGTATGTAGGTGCTCCGGAGGCTTGGAGTATGGGATATACCGGAGAAGGTATTACGGTGGCCGTCATTGATTCGGGTGTTGACTATACGCATCCGGAGTTGGCACATGCCTTTGAGGAGTATAAGGGATATGATTTCTTTGATAATGACCCTGATCCTATGGATGGCGGATATCACGGTACTCATGTGACGGGGACGATTGTTGCCGAAAGTTTTGGTATTGCGCCGGATGCAAGAATTTTAGCGTATCGGGTATTGGGTCCAAACGGTGGAACTTCAGCACAAGTTATTGCCGGTATTGAACAAGCCGTAATTGATGGAGCTGATGTCATGAATCTGTCATTGGGCAACGACTTAAATGATGCCGATTATGCGACGAGTATTGCTTTAGATTGGGCGATGGCCGAGGGTGTGGTTGCTGTAACATCAAACGGAAATAACGGGCCATATGATTGGACGGTTGGTTCACCGGCAGCTAGCCGTGAGGGAATTTCCGTAGGTTCCACCGCTTTGCCTTATATTGATGTTAATCTCTTTACATCAACATACTCTACATATCCAAGTGCAAAAGTAATGGGATATAATGATTTGGCTGAATTATTAACTCTTAGCGGAAATACCTATGAATTTGATTATGTAGGATTGGGTTACCCGGAAAATTATCTTGGCAGGAGCATGGAGGGTAAAATCGCTCTAATTCAGCGTGGTGCTATCACCTTTGTGGAAAAAGCACAAATCGCTAAGGATAACGGAGCAGTTGCCGCAATAATTTTTAATAACACCTCCGGTGAAATCAATACAAGCGGTGATTTCCCGCTTCCGACCTTCCAATTGGATTTTAAAGATGGTTATAACCTGTATTTGGAATTATTAAATGGTGTAAATACTATTGCGATTAATCTTCGTCATTTTGCTGAAACAATATCTGAATTTTCATCTCGGGGACCTGTTTATGGAACATGGATGATTAAACCTGATGTATCTGCTCCCGGAGATTGGATTATTAGCACATATCCGGGCGGATACTACGCTTATGCGGGTGGAACAAGTATGGCATCCCCACATGTAGCCGCCGCAGCTGCTCTTATTTTGGATGCCCATCCTGAATATTCTCCGGAAGATGTTAAAGCAGCATTAATGAATACCGCTGAAAAATTATATGATCCATATACCGGTGAATTATATCCATATAATGTCCAAGGTACCGGTAGTATAAGAATTGCTGATGCTATTACAACTGAAACACTCGTTACTCCGGGAAGTCATTCATTTGGTAAGTTCGTAAAAAATCATGGCAAACAAGTTGTAGGAAAACAAATAGAAATAAAAAATCTATCCGATAAAAACAAAAAATATACCTTTGATGTGGAATTTGAAGGAAATCCAAAAGGTATAAAAATCATGACAAGTAATAACACCAACGTAAAAGCTGACAGTTCCAAAAAAATACATATTAATGTTCAGGTGGATACTAAAAAATTAACTCAAGGTACCTATGAAGGTACTATCAAAGTCAGTGATGGGAAAGAAGTAATAATCGTACCTATAATTCTCTTTATTCAGGAACCTGATTATCCGCGTGTCAGCTTTGCGGGAGTGCAGGATAACGGCGACGGTACCTATTTTGCGTACGCTTACTTATTAGCAGGCGCAGAATATGTGGAATTATCAATATTTACTTTCGATGAGCCAAATTATGCAATCGGTGAATATCTGGACACTCCATTCTATGCCTATAACGTTGAGCCCGGTTTTTATATAGAAATTTGGGATGGTACTGTACGAGGTCAAAAACTACCTCCGGGTCAATATGTCCTGTATGCGTATGCCGAATATCTAGGGATGGCTTCGGCCTATGCCGTACTTTTTGTGATATAACTAGAAGAAAAGACATGTTTTCAGTCGATAACATGTCTTTAGCTTTTTATTCATCATGGTATGAGATATACAGGTATCCGCTAATCAATGCGGAAATAGCCTGAAGTAAGAGCGATATTATTACAGGGATGCCGATGACTGGTTTAATGGTCAATAAATTTCCCCAATCCACTGTACGAATATTAGCATTATAAGGTAATAGGTAAGTAAATATACTTGATGCCGTCAAAGCTAGAAATCCTAGTAAAAATCTTACCGCTTCAAGTGGCATTAACAATGGTGATAAACCTCCGACAATAAGTAATATGATACCTACCGTACTCCAGACACTATTTTCAATTACTTGTTTGTCACCTTTTTTAAGACCAAAAACAAAATCCCATGCCCGATATTCGCGACTAAGACTGCTATTTAAAACATTGGATGTCGTTTTAATAATAATTCCACCTTCAACTAAAAACATGATAAACGCAAAAGTAACCAAAATAATAATGATAATACTACCTAATGTGATTCGCGCTTTTCTTTCCATATTTCTTGCTCCTTTAAATCTATCTTTATAAATATTATGCGCGATAAGTATTTTAGTATTTATTGTTGTGTATTATCTAGGAATATGGTAATATAATATAGTGAAATAACTGAAAGGATAAGGATAAAATGAGAATGAGAAAAATCCGATTATTATCAAGAAAATAATTGAATAGCTTCACTGTGTGAAGAGTAATCGTGATTAGTCTCTTTTAGCATGCCTTATTTTATCATTAAATTACAAGGACTGATTAGTCCTTTTTTGTGTTAAATAATCGTCTTTTTTTGCGTACTTTTTACACATGTGGAGCATGTGTATTTTTTATTTTGAAGGAGGACTTTATGAAAGAAAAAGTTATTTTAATTGGTGTAAATTATCAGAAACAAAGTAATTTTGAAAACTCATTGGCTGAATTAAAAAATCTCGCAATTGGTCTTGAATATGATATTTTAGAAACCTTTACCCAAAACTTAAATAAAATAAACAATGTCTATTACATAGGCAAAGGTAAATTGGCGGAAGTAAAAGAATATATAGATATGCATGATGTGAAAAAAGTCATTTTTAATGATGAACTAACCCCATCCCAGGTACGTAATATAGTTGAGGTTTTGGATTGTACGGTTTTGGACCGTTCCAACTTAATTCTTGATATCTTTACGAAGAGAGCATCTTCTAAGGAAAGTAAACTACAGGTGGAAATCGCCAAACTTCAGTATATGTTACCAAGGTTGGCTGATTCATCCTTAAATTTAAGCAGGCAAAGAGGTGGAAGCGTAATAAACCGCGGATCCGGTGAAACAAAGCTGGAGACAGAGAGAAGACAAATTGAGGCTAAAATAAAAGCATTGAAAAAAGAATTAGAGACAATAGTTACATACAGACAGATCCAAAGAAACCTACGACAAAAAAGTGAAGTGAAAATCGTCTCTTTGGTTGGCTATACCAATGCCGGTAAATCGACGATTTTAAACGAAATGATGACTTTTAAAAAAGAAGTGTTGGAGAAGGATATGTTGTTTGCCACCTTGGATACATCGGTCAGACAAATTAATAATTCATTTTTACTGACAGATACGGTTGGATTTATTGACAAATTACCCCATCACTTAATAAAGGCTTTTCGTTCCACATTAGAAGAGGTACAATATGCCGATTTATTGCTTCATGTGGTGGATTACAGCCATCCTAATTATGTAAAACAGATGGAAGTGGTCCTTGAGACATTAAAAGATATCGGTATTGAAAATAAATCGATTATTACCGTATATAATAAAATAGATTTGACAATTAATGAACTCCCCGAGGCTTTAAATAATGAAATCTATATATCCGCTAAAAATCCGAAAGATATCCAAAGATTAAAGGATTATATTATGGAACAATTCAATGATTCTTATTGTACATGTAAAATATTTATACCTTATAGTAATTCGGAAATAATTCACTATTTTTATGAAAATGCTGTTATTAATTCCACAACACATGATGAAAAAGGAACAATAATCGATATGACATGTAAAAAAAGTGATTATAAACGGTTTCAAAAATATCTCAGAATCTAAATAAAAAAACCTTCTAATCTTCTTAGAAGGTTTTTTAACTGTTATTAACGGCTGTAGAACTCAACGATTAAACTTTCTTCGATTTCCGGAAGAATTTCATCCCTCATTGGTAAACGGGTATATGTGCCTGTTAATGAATTTTCATCAAAACTTAAATAAACAGGACGAGAAATAGTTGCTTCTAAAGCTTCTTTGACAATTTGTAAATTACGTGATTTTTCTTTTAAAGAAACTGTTTGTCCTGGTTGTAGTATATATGATGGAATATTAACGGCTTTTCCATCCACTAACACATGACCATGACTAACAAGTTGACGGGCTTGACGACGAGTTCTCGCAAAACCAAAACGATAAACTAAGTTGTCTAAACGTGATTCCAGTAAGAAAATAAAATTCTCACCATGAATACCTTGCATTTTACCAGCTTTTTCGAAGAGGTTATGGAATTGTCTTTCATTCATCCCATACATAAAACGTAATTTTTGTTTTTCCTTTAATTGCATACCATATTCCGATACAGAACGACGTTTATTGTTACCGTGCTGTCCTGGAGCATATGGACGTCTTTGTAATTCTTTTCCTGTTTCAAGAATCGAAAAACCTAATCTTCTTGATAGTTTCCAATTTGGACCAGTATAACGTGACATAAATAATCCTCCTTTAATTTTTGGCATCTAAAAGAAGATGTTCATCCTTACTTTAATATGTAGATGATATTGATTGTTTCACTCTAGCAGCCATAGAGTTACTGTCAAACCAAAATAGGTATCATCTAGTAATTAAATGGATAAACTGCTGCCTTTTATTTGCACCTAGATAGTATATACTAATCATGATTCTTTGTCAATCCTTTTAGCGATTATCTCGACAAACTTTTCCAAATATAATTTATCTATATCCGTAAATCTACTAAATTTTGGGGAATCAATGTCTAATACACCAATCAGTTGCTTGTTTTTCGTAATTATTGGTATGACGATTTCCGAATTGGAATTGGCATCGCAGGCGATATGACCTTCAAACTGATGAACATTATCAACGACAACAGTTGTTAAATTTCTGGCTGAGTATCCGCAAACACCTTTATTAAAAGGAATTCTGATGCAGGCGGGTAATCCTTGAAAAGGACCCAAGACTAACTCGTTATCTTTATTCAGATAAAAGCCGACCCAATTAATATCCGTTAAGAATTGATTCAACAAAGCCGAGGCATTCGCTAAGTTGGCGATTAGATCATCTTCATCGTTAATTAAAGATTCCAATTGACCTAATAAAATTTGATAAGATTCATGTAAATTATTAGTATATTTTTCTTTTACGAACATATTATCACCTCAATATTAATTATTATAACAAAATTTATTAAAAAGAAAATGAAAAAACATGAATATTATGCTAAAATAGAAATGAATTGGAGAATTTTCGAGGTGATAGAAATGATCGGTCGTCTTAAGGATTTTATTAGCAAGGGTGACAACTTAACAATAATCATTATAATTTCCGCTTTTGTCGTGCTTTTTATGGTACTGATTATCATACTCATTTTATCTAACGCCAAAAAGAAAAAATATCGTCACGAATTAGAAACATTAAGAAATCGGGTATATGAATTAAAGCAACATGAAGTGATTAAAAATTATTCATCCTATGACAATTTAAAGAATGATCAAAAGTTAGGAATGCTCGTATTAAGGTGGAAAAAAGAAATCGAAAAATTGGCCCGTGAAGTTGACGCACAATACAGCATGCTGGATGTTTTGGAAGATGCGATTGATCAAAACAACTATCAATATTTTGCCAGTTTAAAAAATACTTTTATCAGTGATATAGAGGATTTAGAAGAAAAAGCCGACCGTTTTAAGGACGAGATTGTCCAATATGTCGATATCGCTACTGATAATCGTAAATATATTAATAAGTATCGGGAAATGACATCTGAATTAAAAACAATTTATAACAGTAATTTGGAAAAATATAAGGAAAACCAATCCAGAGTGGAAGCTTATTTTCGTAATATCGAAACGAAATTTGTGGAATGCACACAACTTGTAGAAGCATCCCTTTATGTTGAAGCCGACAATATTGCCTCTAATATTTTTAAAGATATTAAGGTCTTACAGAATTATATCCATGATGCTCCTAAAGTAAATGATCGCATTAACAATAATTTAAAGCCTAAATTCGCAAAATTAAAACAATTGGCGGCTAATTTCAGTGAGGATGAATTTAAATTATTGAAAATTGATTTTTATTTACAGTATGAAGTGAATTTAGACAGCTTAAATAAGGTTTTTAAAGAAATAAATGATTTTAAGGTTGATGATTTTGAAACCAGATTAAATGAAATAGAAAGCTTCTTAAATACTTATATTACCAGACTAGAAAGCGAATTGGAAAGAAAACAATTTATTATTAAAAATTTGGAAAAACAGAATGAAAATATTGCCAAGGTGGAAATAACCGCAAAAAACTTTATTTCGATTTTTAAAATCGTCGAAGGTTCATATAATATAACTAATAAAGAAATTAATTCTATTGAACATTTGTTGATTAATATTGAGGCAATTAAAACACGGATTGCCAATTTGATTAATCAATTTAACAATCATGAATTATCATATGATGAAATAAAAGAACAATTGGATAAGGTAACATCGGACAGTTTGGCAATTTCAAAAGAACTTGACCATAATCTGGTTATAATTGATGAAATATATAAGGATGAACAGACGGCAAGGGCACAAATTACCGTGATGACTGAAAAAATAAATGGAACGAAAAAATATATCAAATATGCTAATTTTGACGATCAGGATAAATATTTACAAATCATCAAGCAATTGAATTTAGAATTATCGCAATTATATATTATGCTTAGTTCATTTCCGATAGATATCGTGAAATTAACTGATGAGGTAAAGAAGCTATTAAATAAAGTTGAAAAAACAACGCAGGATATTAACAGTATCATATATAAAACATTATTGACGGAATTTGTGATCGGATATGCTTATCGCTATTTTGATTCCGAATATCAAAAGGATTTGTTGATTGCCGAAAACTTATTTTATAAGAAAAATTATAATAAAGCTTATGAAAAAGTTATGCAAATATTAGATAATATTAATCCGGATAATAGAAAAATTGTATTAGACAAGTATCAAGCTAAATTTAGTGAATTATTCTAACAAATTCCCCATGCTTACGCTTGGGGTTATTTTTATTAAAGCCCAATTTGGGTATAATAATAACGAGGTGTTAATATGATATATTTAGATTATACTTCTACGACGCCTGTAAGGGACGAAGTTTTGGAATCTTTTGTCCAAACAACAAAAAATTTCTGGGGAAATCCCAGTTCACTACATAAATTCGGTGTTTTAGCCGATAATTTACTGGGAATTGCGAGAAAGCAGATGTGTGAACTGATTGATGCCTCAAATCATGAGGTAATATTTACCGGTAGTGCAACGGAAGCCAGCAATTTGGCAATTAAAGGTATAGCTTATCAAAATAAAAGTAGGGGAAAACATATCATAACAACGGTAGTCGAACATCCTTCCGTTTATAATACTTTTGAAAAATTAAAGGAAGAAGGATTTGACGTCGATTATCTAAAAGTTAATAAAGACGGTAGAATAATAGTGGATGAATTAAGAAAAATGATTAGAAAAGATACGATTTTAGTATCGATGATGTGTGTGAATAATGAAATAGGCAGCATAATGCCGATATTAGAAGTCGGAAAGTTATTAAAGGAGCATCATAAAATTAGCTTTCATGTGGATATCGTGCAAGCCTTAGGTAAAATTCCCGTTTCCTTAAATAAAATGAATATTGATTTGGCTTCCATTTCGGCTCATAAAATTTATGGTTTAAAAGGAAGCGGCGCATTATTTATTCGTAAAGGATTGGAAATAATTCCACAACTCACCGGTGGCAGTCAGGAATTTAATTTAAGGGCGGGAACAGTTGACGTTCCAAGTGCCGTGGCTTTAGCCAAAGCCATGCGTTTGATTATCGAAGATTTGGAGAAAAATTATCAATATGTCGTAAAGCTTAATAAAAAGGTGAGGGACATTTTAAGTGAATTTCCGAAACTAATCATTAATTCACCGCTTGATAATTGTTCACCGTTTATCATCAATTGTTCTTTAAGAGGAATCAAGGGAGAAACCTTCGTCCATGCCTTTGAAAAGCATGAAATTTATATATCTACCAAATCCGCTTGTTCATCAAAACAGAATAAGCCAAGCCGTGTACTTAAGGAACTTGGACTGGGTGATGAGCTTGCTTCAAATGAAATCAGAATAAGTTTGTCCCATTTAACAACGATGGAAGAAATAGACCAATTTGCGAAAGTGCTAAAAGAAGTATATAACCAATTAAAGTGAAAAGGAAGAGAAAAATGCTTTATGATAGGATTTTAATTAAATACGGTGAATTGACAATTAAGGGGAAAAACAAAATAAAGTTTATCCAGCATATCAATAAAACGATAAAGGAAAAATGCAAAAAATTTCCCAATATCGAATATATCAGTCATTATGAAAGATTTTACATTCTTTTAAACGGAGAGGATTATACAAAAATAGTAAAGGAATTAAGTGAAATATTTGGCTTGCATTCTTTTAGTTTAGCAGCCAAATGTCCATCTGACATAGAATCTATTAAAGATTTGGCTGTTAAAATCATTAATGAAGAAGTTAATGAGACGAAAACATTTAAAGTAGAAACAAAACGGGCGGATAAGGCTTTTCCGATGACTTCGGTAGAAGTCTCAAAAATCGTCGCATCCCATGTGTTAAAAAATACACCGCATTTAATTGTCGATGTTAAAAACCCTCAGGTTAAATTACAAGTTGAGATAAGAGAAGAGGGAACTTATATCAGTACTAAGGAAATTCCCGGTTTAGGTGGATTGCCCGTAGGTATGGACGGTAAGGGATTACTGATGCTATCGGGTGGTATTGACAGTCCGGTAGCCGGATTTTTAGTTCAAAAACGTGGTGTTGCGATTGATGTGATCCATTTTTCCTCACCTCCATATACTTCCGAACAAGCAAAACAAAAGGTTTTGCATTTAACAGAGAAATTAACCCATTATTCGCGTAATAACAAAATTGTGGTATATAATATACCTTTTACCGCAATGCAAAAAGCAATATATGAAAACTGTCCAAAAAATTATAATATTACCATTATGCGAAGGATGATGTATCGGATAGCGGAAATAATCGCCAAAAAAGTCGGCGCTTTAATCCTGGTCAATGGTGAAAATGTCGGACAGGTTGCCTCACAGACTTTGCATAGTATGGTTGCGATAAATCAGGTTACTAATATGCCTGTTATTAGGCCTGTAGCAACAATGGATAAATTGGAAATTATCGATATCGCCAAAAAAATTGATACCTATGATATATCAATACGGCCATATGAAGACTGTTGTACGATATTTGTTCCTGAATTTCCCGTAACCAAACCGGAAATAGACAAATGCATCGAATACGAAAATACTTTTGATTACCAAAAATTAATTACTGAGGCAATCGATAATGTGGAGGTAATCACGATTGAGGCAAATAAAATAACACAAATACTTGAGAGTAATGATATCAGCTTATTATTTTAGCGATAAATAGAAAATTCAAAATATATTACCATGTATCTAATCTAAAAAAACTCACAACCTATGTATAGGAGGTGAGAGTATGTCGAGAAACAATAAATTATTAGTTCCGGGTGCTAAAGCAGCGGTTGAACAAATGAAATACGAAATAGCTAGAGAGTTTGGCATTAATCTAGGTCCTGATACGGCTTCTCGGTTAAATGGTACTGTCGGTGGTGAAATGGTTAAACGATTTGTCGCTATAGCACAACAAAACTTAAGTTCCGGATATACTAATCCAAATCAGATCCAAAAATAAATAAACTGAGCCTATAATGATTTTATATTTTTATAGGCTTAAAAAAAGAGTTATAGCTAAACTATAGCTCTTTTTACTTCTAATAATTGTAATCACCTTTTGAGTATGATTTAGCACTATCCTCAAAAAATACTACTAGAGGAGGTGAATGATATGCCAAGAAATAATAATAAATTATTAGTTCCAGGTTGTAAACAGGCTTTGGACCAAATGAAATATGAAATTGCCAATGAATTTGGTGTAAATCTTGGACCTGATACAGCATCTCGTTTAAATGGTTCTGTAGGAGGAGAAATCACAAAACGTTTAGTAGCTCAAGCTCAATCTCAATTGGGCAGTAAAACTAACGTAACCGGTTAAAACAAAAAATGGTAGTATAAATATTTATTTTGATAATTTAAAAAAATCAGTTCTAAAATTTGTCACCGCAAATGAAGAATGATTTAAAAGGATTATCACAATCTAATTGTGATAGGAGGTGAAAGAATGGCAAGAAGTTCAAATAAACTTTTAGTTCCTGGTGCTCAACAAGCATTGGATCAAATGAAGTATGAAATTGCTAATGAATTTGGTGTTAATCTTGGTCCTGACACTGCATCTAGATTAAATGGATCCGTAGGAGGAGAGATTACAAAACGTTTAGTGGCTCAAGCTCAGTCACAAATGTCGCAAACAACACCAACACAATCTAGATAAGTTTAGTTTATCTATGATATCTCGAGTTATAGTATTTTTATACTATAACTCTTCTTTATATTACTATAATTTTCTATTGTTATTATTGTATTTTTTTAGTTAAATATACAAAACATATTAAAAACGGAGGTGATATGATGGCACGTAGAAGTAATAAGCTAGTCGTACCAGGCGCACAAAATATTTTAACACAATTTAAAAACGAGATTGCCAGTGAATTTGGCGTTACATTGGGTTCACAAACATCGGCTCGACAAAACGGTTCGGTTGGCGGAGAAATGACAAAGAGATTAATCGCTGAAGCTCAGGCAAACCGTGTAAATAATACCAATAAAACTAATCAATAATCACCAATTTATTTTAATCAATATATAACGACGAAATCGACTCAGTTATAATTTACTATGAAACAACAAGCATGAATAAAAACTGATTTCACATCCTATGAGTGATAGGAGGTGGAATAATGTCGCGAAGTTCTAATAAATTACTTGTTCCCGGTGCCAAGACAGCACTAGAACAAATGAAATTGGAAATAGCGAGAGAAATGGGTATAACATTGGGTGCTGATACCTCATCACGTTTAAACGGTTCAGTCGGTGGGGAAATGGTTAGGCGTTTAGTTGCCATAGCACAGGAACAGATGTCTGCCCAAAAAAATAATTCAAGATAACATCTTCTATATATAAAAGAGACAGTCATGTATATGATTTGTCTCTTTTTAACTTATAATGTCATGATGCTTCCATTATTTACCAAAAATTGTTATAATGTTTAATAATACTGAAGGAGGTTAATATATGAATAAAGAATTAGTTAATAAGTTTAGTGATTATCGTCAGGGTAAAAGTTTAAAAGGAACGAAAACCGAACAAAATATTTTAAAAGCATTTGCCGGTGAATCACAGGCCCGTAATCGTTATCATTTATTTGCCGAAATCGCGCGCGAAGAAGGATTTGAACAAATAGCCGCATTGTTTGAGGAAACAGCTCATAATGAAAAAACACATGCACAGACCTTTTTTGCCTTTTTAGAAGGTGATGGGGTGGAAATTACCGCCGCTTATCCCGCAGGAAAAATCGGTAAGACATTGGAAAATTTAAAAGCCGCGGCCGAGGGTGAACATGAAGAGTTTATTTTGTTATATCCTTCATTTGCTGAAGTTGCCAAAGAGGAAGGCTTTCCTAAAATCGCGAGTGCCTTTAAATTAATAGCCAATGTGGAAAAAGAGCATGAAGAGCGGTTCTTAAAGCTTGCTAAGAATATAGAGGAAAATCAGGTATTTGTCAAGGCTGAAGAAGTAATCTGGATATGCCGGGAATGCGGTCATATTCATAAAGGTCCGAAAGCACCTGCATTATGTCCTACATGTTTACGCCCGCAAGCATATTTTGAGCTAAAGGCTGATAATTATTAAGATATACGGATGCTATTAGCATCCGTTATTTTTTAAAAATTTTTCGTGCTATTTGGTCTATTTGGTGGTAAAATCATCTTCGGAATATCTGAATTAAGGAGTAGAAGTAATATTATATGGCAAAATTACAACCAATGTTATTTGACACATTGAAGAATTATTCAAAAAAACAATTTCTTAACGATCTAGTTGCAGGCATTATCGTAAGTATAATCGCTTTACCATTATCAATAGCACTGGCGATTTCCTCCGGTGTTTCCCCTGAACAAGGTTTATACACGGCCATTATTGGTGGTTTCTTAATATCTTTTTTAGGTGGAAGCAGGGTGCAAATTGGTGGTCCGACGGGTGCTTTCATGGTTATTGTTTATGGAATTATTTCAAGCTTCGGTATCGAGGGACTGATAACGGCGACGATAATGGCCGGATTTATTTTAATTCTCTTCGGCTTATTTAAACTCGGAGGAGTAATTAAATATATTCCATATCCGCTTACAACCGGATTTACGGCCGGGATAGCACTGACCATTTTTTCTTCACAGATTAAGGATTTTTTTGGTCTTTCGATTGAAAAACTACCCGCCGACTTTTTAGAAAAATGGGAAGCATATTTCGAAGCCATAAAAACAATAAACATTCAGGCGGTAATAATCGGCATAATAGCTTTAATCATCATTATTTTATGGCCTCGGGTAACAAGGAAAATACCCGGATCATTAGTGGCGATAATAGTTACCACAATCATCGTTTCCGTATTTAAAATGGATGTAAATACAATAGGGAAAGAGTTCGGTGAATTGTCTTCATCACTTCCTACACCACGGTTTCCCAAATTTACTTTTGAAACAATCAGCGAACTGATAAGACCGGCATTTACCATTGCCTTATTAGGCGGTATTGAATCATTGTTGTCATCCGTTGTCTCGGACGGGATGATTGGTTCAAAGCATAGATCGGATATGGAGCTCGTGGCTCAGGGCGTGGCAAATATGGCAAGCGGTGTTTTTGGCGGAATTCCCGCGACAGGAGCAATCGCGAGAACTGTGGCCAACATCGAAAACGGGGGAAGGACACCGGTATCCGGTATGGTGCATGCATTAATGCTCTTATTGATTCTCGTGACTTTAATGCCTCTAGCCAAAATGATTCCTTTAGCGACATTAGCGAGTGTTTTAATGGTCGTCGCCTATAACATGAGTTCCTGGAGAGAATTTAAACATTTATTTAAAGCACCAAAGAGTGATATAATCGTCTTAATCATATCCTTCGTACTGACTGTAGTATTTGATTTAGTTATCGCTATCGAAATAGGTGTGGTTTTAGCCGCAATCTTATTTATGAAAAGAATGTCCGAGGTTTCCCATATTAAATCGCTTGATACCGCGGAAGAAGACTTTCATCCGGCAAATATACCTAATTCCATTACCGTGTATGATATAAACGGTCCGTTCTTCTTCGGCGCTGCGGATAAATTTATCGAGATCTTAACGAATATCCATTATCCAACCAAGGTAATCATCTTACAGATGAAAAATGTACCGGCAATCGATGCCACCGCTCTTCATGCCTTCAAGCAATTCATCAACATCTGTAAGCAAAATAATATTACCTTATTCATCTCTGGAATTAACAATCAGCCTTTAAATGCCCTGAAAAAATCACTTGTTTATGAAGAAATAGGCGAAAAGCAATTCTACAAAGATGTCAATGAAGCTATTAAAGCAGCTAACGAATTAGTTAAATAATAAATAAAAAAATGACCTTGTTATTTAAACGGGTCATTTTTATTAAATATTCCCTCGACGATGAAATCAATTAATCTGTCAATGATTAAGGGAAAGTTTTTACCTAATTTATCTTTAAAGGTAAAAAGATAGAATAAAGACTGAAGAATACCGGTTAGAATTACCGGGTTTTCTTCCTTTAGCACATCGAGATTTTTCCATTTGGCAATAATTAATGTAACAATTTCTTCATCCTTTTTGAAATGATTTTCAAGCCTTTCCTTCGGCAATTTACGAAATAGGATGTCCACATCTTCGCCATCGATAACTCTTGAAAGGAATTGATTGTCGCTTATATATTCAAAGACATTTTTTAAAAATGTTTTGAAGGCTTCCTTCGGTTTATTATCGGTCAGAAGCATTTCTTCGATCAATTTCGTACGAAATTCCTCTTCTTTTTCTAAAATCGTGAAGTATAATTCTTCCTTAGATTGAAAAAAGCGATAAAACGTACCCTTACCGATATTACAGGCATTAACAATATCATCAATACTGGTTTTTTTAAGCCCGTAACTCGTAAATAACATTTTTCCGTGATTTCTATTAAAAACGGTGATTTTAGGTTTGATCGTTCATTTTATATATTTTATTTACTTTTATCGTTTATTTATGAAAAAAAGCTTGGCTTAATACCAAGCTATTCCATTTATTTGACTATTCTTTTCTTCGTCCAGGATTTGCGATACCAGAAGAAGATGGCTATTGCACCTCTGGCTAATTCATCAAAGGCATAGGCAATCCAGACACCCACTAAACCTAGACCAAGCTTTAATCCCAATAAATAGGTCAGGGGAATCGCCGTTCCCAACATGAAGATAAAAGCGGTGTAAAGGGGGAACTTTACCGCTCCCGCACCTTTAAATGCTTGCGCGTACACAAGATTTACCGCCCTACCGAACTCGACTAAAAACGTAAACAACAAGAGTGTTTTTCCCTGTTCGATAATTGCTTGATTTTTGGTGAAAAGTCCCAATAACTCGTCATTAAAGATATTAAAGATTAATGTCACAGCCATCGAGATCATAACGGCCATTTTAAAGGTCCTGTTGGTCAAGGTAAATGCCTTGTCAAATTCATGATTACCGATGTAATTACCGACATAGATTTGATTTGTTTGGGCTAAGGCCGCGGAACCCAAATACACAAACATTGAAAGTTGCAAGACAAAGGTCCTTGTTTCCATGGCGTCGTCACTTATTAGATTAACCATGGAGACTACCACCAGTTGCATAACATTATAAATAATTCCTTCTAAAGCGGACGGACTGCCGATTTTGAATATTTCCGTAAAATAGGATTTAAACCGCTTTAGAAAATCTATTGAAGGTCTTATTTTTAAATAATTAAGGATGAGAATAAGTGATACGACGGAGCGGAAGATAATCGCAAAGACAGTGGAATAAGCAACACCAACCACACCTAGTCTTGGTAAACCAAATAAACCAAAAATAAAAATAGCGTTACCGATAATATTGAGGATATTCGCAATTAATGAAATGTATAGCGAGATTTTTGCCTTATGAAATCCTCTGAAGATGGAACTCATTACCGGATTGGTTGCCGTTATCGCAAGTATTGAACCGACAATAAGCGAATAGGTCTTACTGTCCTGATAGACATGCTTCGGTACATTTAGGGCGGTTAAGATAAAATCATTAAAGATGATAAAAATAATACTCAATATTCCCCCGAAAATAAATGAAAGCAATATGGATATTAAAGATACATCCTTAGCGTGTTCTATCTTTTTGGCACCGTAATATTGAGCGATAATGATAATGCTTCCGGTAGATAGGATGGAGAATAACATATTCATTACTGTCAAGGCCTGATTTGCATTACTTACCGCATTTACCGCTTCGCCACTGTATGCCGATAGCATCATCGTGTCAATCGAACCCATTAACATGAAAAGTGATGTTTCAAATAGGATCACTATAAATAAGCGAAAAAATTGATTGTTCTTCACCATTCCACCTTCTTTCATAATGTCAATAATACCATATTTATTGTTATTTACAATACGGTAATAACGTTTTTTTCCATATTTTAAGCGTAAAAAGCATATTGAATTTAAATCCATTAGGTGTATAATTATCTTGAAATTGGAGACGAGGTACACTATGGAAGATAAGATTTATTTAACGAAAAATTTAAACAAAACAATTTTTGTCTTAATTATTCCGGTAATAATTGAATTATTATTAGAAACGATGATTGGTTACGTGAATGTCTCGATGTTGGGCAGACACGGTAAGAATTATTTGGCTGCCGCTGAGATTGCTAACAATCTGATAAATACCTGTTTAATCCTTGCTAATGCTTTCAGTTTAGGTGGAACTGTTATCATAACTAAGTACATTGGTGCGGAAAAGAGCGATAAAAGAAATCAGGCGATAGCACAAACTATTTCCATAGGGTTAATTTTCTCTTTACTTTTTACCTTAATATATTATTTATTTTCGACTAATTTCTTAATTTTAATGGGTGCTAAGGATACAAGTGAAGCTACTATTTTAAGTTACAGTAAAGTATACATCAGTGTAATGACCTTTAGTATCCCTGTTTTAATGTTCAGACAAATGTTTGTCGGAATTCTAAGAGGGATGGGAAAAACAAAAGTACCAATGTATTTGAGTGCTTTAAATATTGTCCTAAATATTATTTTTAACTTTGTTCTTATTTACGATAAAGTATCGATTTTTCATATCGACATCAATACATTGGGCTTAATGATAAAAGGAGCCGCATTAGCGACCTTCTTTAGTCGCAGTATCTGTTTGGGACTCTTAATCTTGTATTTTATTAAGGTATCAAAATTTAATATTAAATTAGCTGATTTTGTTTTTAAAAAGGATATTATCTTAGGAATATTTTCCGTGGGAATTCCCACCGCGCTGGAAATGATGATATTTAGGGGTGGGATGCTGTATTATTTATCAATGGTTACGTCCCTTGGTCCGACGGAAACTGCTGCGCATTCGGTTGCTAATGCGGCTGAATCAATATCATACACGCCGGGAAGCGCCTTTAACGTAGTAATTGTTACTCTGGTTGGTCAGTTTCTAGGGGCTAAGAACTATGAAATGGCGAAATTTTGCATTAAGAAAATCGACCGTTTTGCGATGATATTTATGGGTTCAATGGGTCTGTGTTTTTTCGTTTTCCCGCAATTATTCGTAGGAATCTTTACGGATGAGCCCGAGGTAATCGAATTATCAAGTAAGGTATTGCGCATCGAAGCATTGGCTCAGATATCTTTTGCCCGATATAACGTCTATTCGGGATTAATGCGGACTATCGGTAAATCCAAACATATTTTTATTGTGACAACATCAGGAGTCTGGTTAATAAGAATTGTCACGACTTTTGTACTGATTAAGTATACTTCATTAGGACTAATTGGCGCATGGATTGCCATGTGCGTGGATATTATCTACAGATCCTTACTAATTACTCTGTTGGCTAATATCTTTACGAAAAAAATATTCCAGTTGTCAAAGAAAAGATCGTTTTTCCATAAATTGAAAATTTCTTTTTTTGATCGATAGTAAAAAAGAACTCAAGCGTGAGTTCTTTTTTTAATCCTATTTTTTCATACCGGTGTAAATAAACACCGCATCTCTTAAGAATTCAGCGGTTCCGGGTTCATTGACGTCATAATAAGCTTTAAATCTTTCATCATCGACATACATTTGTGTCAAATTGGCATGAGCTTCCTTAGAGTATTCATCCCAGTAGAAACATAGCCACTTTTTATGCAATTCGGCGGCTTTTTGAGCTAGTTCACCCGCAGGGTTTCCGGTTTTTTTAGCCTCATGTAATGTTTTCATTAATTCTTCATTTATGCTTTGAACTTCATTGTATTGTTCTTCAGTCATATTAAGGAATTTTTTATTTGCTTTGTCAACAGCATCATTACCGTATTTTTCCCTGGCTTCCATGCCATATTTTCTTTCGTTTTCTTCCACCAGATTTTTCTTAAAACCGGTAAATTTTTCTTTGTCCGTCATGGTAATTCTCCCTTCGTAACTGGCTAACGTCTTATCGACATTTACCAGTAAATTTTCGATTTGTTGTTTTTTTTCAAGAAGCTTATTACGATGGTTAACGAGTGCTTCCTTTTTGTCAAATGATGGCGAGGTGATAATCTCTTTAATCGTTTGTAATTCGATGCCCAATTCTTTATAAAAGAGAATTTGCTGAAGCATATCAACTTCCGTTTTTCCATATATCCGATATCCTGATGAATTAATTCTTGCCGGCTTAAGAATACCAATTTCATCATAATACCGAAGGGTTCTTGTGCTGATACCCGCCATTTTTCCTAGTTTTTGAATTGTGTATTCCATGTAATCAACTCCTTTCACATATAGGATATACCTTCACGTTACGTTAATGTCAACACCGATTTTTATTTTTTTTTTAATTTTTTATGGTAAAACCATTTTTTTCAAATTCCTGCTTTATTGTTTCGATATCAATTTTTTTCATTAAAGCACCCTTTCTTATTGTCATGAACCTTCCCGCCGTATTTATCATCACTGGATTGGTTATATCTTTAAATCCCAGTTTTTTCATAATCTCAATTATTTCGGGATATTCTCCGGTAAGTTCCTTTATTGTTTTATCCAAATCGATTATTTTTTCCATGCAAATCACCTTTCTTATAGATTTTGCTATTATTAATATATACCAAAGTCTTGATTAATAATAGTAAAATACTTATCTTTGATAATAATAAAAATAATCTCTTACTGTTTTGTTTGCATATTGTTTTCGATTTCTGTATAATTATAATGTTATCGATAGTTAGAAAAGGTGATAATGATGTCAGAAAAAGATTATGCAAAATATTTTCAAAAACCAAGTTTAAAGGATGCTCGCAAAAGAGGAGCGGATATAGTTAAAACGATTAGTTTTACGATGCCCGACAGAATGGATAATATTGGTAAAGATAAGAAATTTTTAATAGATACATATGGTTGTCAAATGAATGTGCATGATTCGGAGGTTATATCCGGAATTCTTACACAACTGGGATATCGTCCCACAGATAACGATAAGGAAGCGGATGTAATTATTTTAAATACCTGTGCGATAAGAGAAAATCCGGAAAACAAGGTTTTTGGTGAATTGGGCAGACTGAAGGCCTATAAACAAAAAAAACCCGATTTAATTCTGGGTGTTTGCGGTTGTATGTCGCAGGAAGAAAAAGTAGTAAATAAACTGCTGCAGACATATCAGCATGTTGACTTAATTTTCGGTACCCACAATATTCACCGTTTACCCGAATACTTATGTGATGCTTATATGAATAAGGAACGTGTAATTGAAGTATGGAGTCAGGAGGGTGATATTGTAGAACATATGCCCGTTTTACGGGAAGGTAACATAAAAGCCTGGGTTAATATTATGTACGGCTGCGATGAATTTTGTACATACTGTATCGTCCCTTATACGCGTGGGAAGGAACGCTCGCGTAATCCTGAGGACATCCTTGCAGAAATTCAGAATTTAGCCGATAATGGGTTTAAGGAAGTCACATTATTGGGTCAAAATGTCAATGCTTACGGGAAGGATTTTAAGGATAGAAATTACGGCTTCGGTGATTTATTAAGCGATATCCAAAAAATCAATATCCCTCGGGTTCGTTTTACGACCAGTCATCCGCGGGATTTTGATGATAAGACGGTTTTGGCACTTGCTAACCGCGGAAACCTTTGTGAACATGTTCATTTACCCGTACAATCAGGTAACAATGAAGTTTTGAAGAAAATGAATCGGAAATATACTAGGGAAAGGTATTTGGAACTCGTTAGACAAATAAAAAATAGTGTTCCCGATGTAAGTATAACTACCGATATCATCGTTGGCTTTCCGTCAGAAACTGAGGAACAGTTTCAGGATACCTTGAGTTTGGTTGAAGAAGCCGGATTTGAAGGAGCATACACATTCATCTTTTCTCCACGTGAAGGTACACCTGCGGCCAAAATGGAGGATATTACCTCCGAAGATGAAAAGAAAGATCGTCTACAACGTTTAAATGATCTAATCAATCGTCAATTTGCCAGTGCACATAAGAAATACGAAGGAATGATCGTCGAAGTATTATGTGAAGGAACAAGTAAGAATGATGAATCAATGCTGGCCGGGTATACGAGAACCAATAAATTGGTAAATTTTAAGGGTGATAAAACAGCCATCGGAAAACTGGTAAAGGTTAAAATCACCGAAAGTAAAACATGGCATTTATTGGGAGAGTTAATCAATGAATGAAATCGAAGAGAGAATTAATGAGCTTATACGTTTAATTAGAAATCAGGAGGAAGTAAAACGTTATAACGAAATCGAAAAAATGTTAATGGAAAATGATTATGTAAAACAGAAAATCGAGGAATTCAAGAAATACCAAAAGCGGATTGTCATATATGAATCACATCACAATAAAATACCGGATGAGGTTGAGGAAAGATACGAAGGTCTTTACAAAGAGTTATTGGAAATTCCGGTATTTAATGAATACATTACTTTACAAAATGAAATAAATGAGTTGTTTCAAACAATAACAAGCATTATTGAAACAGAAATAAATCAGAATTAGATGTATATGTCATATTATACATCTTTTTCTTTTATAATATATTAGTAACATGTAATTTGTATTTGAATAAATTAACTATAGAGGAGGGAAATTATGAACGAAATTAGAGAAATCGTAACAAAAGCTATCGTTGAGAGGGGAAAAAAGACAATTCGCTTCGTTGAAAAGGTTCAAACTACCAATCCTGTGGAAAGTGTTTTGGGCTGTTGGGTACTAAATCATAGTTTTCAGGCAGAAAAAACACCAACGGGTGTTTTATTGCAGGGAATTTTTGAGGTAAACATCTGGTATTCATATAATAATAATTCACAAACAGAAATATCAAAGGAAATGATTCATTATCAACAGGAAATAAAAACGAAGAAGAAAATCAATGAATATCATGACCAAAACATCGATGTAATAGTTAGAATGATTCAACCGCCTGTTTGTTCAGATGTGAAAATCGTTGATAATTTTATTGAAATAGAGGTTTTACTTGAAGTATCCGCCGAAGTTATTGGTGAAACAAAAATGCGCGTGTCAGTGCTAGATCAGGTGCCAAATTATGATAGTGACGAAGAAGATGACATGGATGAAATCGATGGTCAAATCAATCAACAGTTTTTAAGAGAAAAAATATTTTAAACCTTAAGACTCTTGGCAAAAATAAGTCAAGAGTCCATTTTTTATTAAAAGAAATTTGTTCATTATTCTGTAAAATTCTGTCTTTTTATGTTAAAATTAAGAAAAATGGTGAATTAGGTGAAAGTATGACTTCAAAATTAGATAAGACAGCATATACACCAATGATGCAACAATATTTAACAATTAAAGAAAAATACCAGGACACCTTAGTTTTTTTTCGTTTAGGGGACTTTTATGAGCTTTTTTTCGATGACGCTTATTTAGCTTCAAGAGTATTGGAAATTGCCCTTACCGGAAGAGATGCCGGTGTTGAAGAAAGAGTTCCGATGTGCGGAGTTCCGTTCCATGCCGCCGACAGCTATATCCAAAAATTAATTGATAATGGTTATAAAGTGGCTGTTGTCGAGCAGGTTGAAGATCCTAAGGAAGCGGTGGGCATCGTTAAGCGTGATGTCGTTAGGATGATTACTCCGGGAACCGTGATGGATGATCATTTTTTAGATGAAAAAGCAAACAACTATATCTCCTGTGTCAGCGACTTTATTACTAATTATGTTATCAGTTTCGCCGATTTATCAACGGGAGAATTGTACTGTGTGATTTTGGATAAGGATGAAAAATTATTGATAAATGAATTACTTTCGATTGAAACAAAGGAGATTGTTATTAGTCATGATTTTAATCAGGATATCTTAAAACCACTGGTAACAGGTTATCATGTGACACTTAGCTTTGAGGACAATTCGGAGGGTAATGAAGAATATCAATATATCGTTGAAGCCATTACGGATACACGATTGAAAATGACGATTAATCGTCTGATAAATTATTTGTTGAATACGCAAAAAAGAAGTCTGTCACATCTTCAAGTGGCTACAGTATTAAACAGCCAGCAATATTTATTGATGGATGTTTACTCCAAAAGAAATTTAGAGATTTTTGAAACCATTCGCAGCGGCAGTAAAAAAGGTTCTTTGTTATGGTTAGTCGATAAGGCTGAGACAGCCATGGGCTCACGAATGATTATGCACTGGCTGGATAAACCCTTGGTAAACATCTCTGATATCTATCAGCGCTATGATATAATCGAAGCTTTACAGAAAGAATTTATCATTCTTGAGGAAATAAAAAAATCCTTAAGAAATGTTTATGATTTGGAAAGATTAGTAGGTCGAATTGCCTATGACAATGCCAATGCTCGTGATTTACTGCAGTTAAAGCGTTCCTTGATGGAAATGCCAGTAATTAAGGAAAAACTACATTATTTAAATTTAACGTATAAGGTAAATATAAATGATCAGTTTGCTACATTTGCCGAGCTTACAGCTTTATTGGAAAACAGTATTAACGAGGATGCTCCGTACACCATTAAGGACGGAGGAATAATAAAGGATCAATATAATGAAAAACTAGATAAATACCGGGAATTATCGCGTAACGGAAAGCAATATATTGCCGATTTAGTCAGTCGTGAAAGAGAAAAGACCGGAATCAAGAATTTAAAGGTGGGCTATAATAAGGTATTTGGTTATTATATTGAGATTACAAAGGCTAATTTAGCACTATTACATGAGGATTCCGGATATGAAAGAAAGCAGACACTTGCCAATTGCGAGCGTTTTATCACAAAAGAATTAAAAGAGCTCGAGGATATGATTTTAAATGCGGAAGAAAAAGCGATTAAACTAGAATTTGATCTATTTATTGACATCAGAAATAAAATAAAAGAAGAGATTTTTTCTTTACAAAGATTAGCCAAAGCAATAGCGGAAATCGATGCTTTAGCATCATTTGCGACCATTAGCTTGGAAAATCGTTTCACAAGACCGACATTAGTGACAAATCATGTGATAGAGATTAAAAACGGTAGACACCCGGTAGTGGAAAAATTACTCGTTGATAGTGTCTATGTTGAAAATGACATATATATGGATGAGAATACAAATATCTTGTTAATCACTGGACCCAACATGTCCGGGAAATCGACTTATATGCGGCAACTAGCCTTAATCGTGATTTTAGCCCAGGCGGGATGTTTTGTCCCATGTGATGAATGCAGGATGATGGTATTTGATAAAATCTTTACGAGAATCGGAGCTACCGATGATTTAATCAGTGGGCAATCCACCTTTATGATTGAAATGATTGAAGCCAACAATGCCTTACAAAACGCCACTTCGCAAAGCTTAATATTATTTGATGAAATTGGCAGGGGCACTGCCACTTTTGACGGTATGGCCTTAGCCCAAAGTATAATAGAATACATTCATGACAGTATAAAGGCCAAAACGTTATTTTCCACGCATTATCATGAATTAACCGCTACCGAAAATAATCTGGTCAATTTAAAAAATGTTCATGTTCGGGCTGAAGAGAATAATCAGGTGCTTACTTTCCTTCATAAGGTAGAATCCGGTCCAAGTGATAAAAGCTACGGTATACAGGTGGCAAAACTGGCTAATTTACCGCTAAACTTAATTAAACGTGCGGAAAAGATCTTAACAAAACTAGAAAAAAATAAACAGGGGGTCATAATTGATGCATCCTATAATTTATTTGACTATGATTTTAATGTAAAAGATGATACGACTATTTCCGCAGAAGAGCAGGAAGTTTTAAATATCATCAAAGAAACAAACTTTTTTGAATTAACCCCGATGGATGCCCTCAATTTATTATACAAACTGCAAACGAAAGTTAAGACGAAGTAGGTGGTAATCTTGAGCCGTATACAAATAATGAATGAATCCCTGGCCAATAAAATCGCCGCGGGTGAAGTGATTGAAAGGCCGAGCTCCGTCGTTAAGGAATTGGTTGAAAACGCAATTGATGCAAAATCAAGTAAAATAGACATAATATTAGAAGAATCGGGGATTAAATTAATAAGGGTAATTGATAATGGGACGGGCATGGACAAGGAGGATGCCATTTTAGCGTTCAGCCGTCATGCCACCAGTAAGTTGACAAACGAGGTTGATTTATTTAGAATAACGACCTTGGGTTTTCGGGGAGAGGCACTTCCGTCCATCGCGGCTGTCAGTGATATCACTCTACAAACCGCAAATGGTGTTGATACAGGAACAAGGGTTCATTTTCGCGGGGGTAAATTTCTGGGAGAAGAACCCGCTAATGCCCGTAAAGGTACGGAAATAACGGTCAGATCATTATTCTTTAATACTCCGGCCAGATTAAAATACTTAAAAGGCGAAAACACGGAGTTAAGCTATATCATCGACTTTGTCAATAAAATTGCGATTTCCAATCCACATATTGCCTTTAAGTTAACTAATAATAACCGTGTTTTACTTGAAACCTACGGAAATAATAATATTATCCATGTCCTGTCGTCAATTTACGGTATTGATGTCGCCAAAAAAATAGAAACCATTGCTTATAAAGATGCCATGGTCGATTTGCGACTTTATTTTTCAACGCCGGAAGTTAACCGGACAACCCGTAATTATATTACGATAATCATCAATAAGCGGATGATAAAAAATTATGAGCTGACAAATGCCATACTTGACGGGTATGACACTTATTTACCGATAAAGCGTTATCCTATTGCCGTACTAGATATAACGGTTGATCCGTTATTAGTTGATGTAAATGTACATCCAGCTAAGCTTGAGGTTCGCTTGTCTAATCAGGAACATATTAAAACGGTGATTACGGATTTGATCCAGAAAAAGTTAAAGGAATTAATGTATGTTCCTAATATCGTTTTACGCGAAGAAAAAAATGAACAGGTCATTATGGAAACCCAGCAGGAATTGGATTTTGTCCAACCTTTTGAACCGAAAAAGGAAGAAACAAAAACGGTGGAATTTGTTGAACAAAAGGTCATTGAAAATGAACCGAAAGAAGTAAAAAAAAGGTTACCAAAGCTGTATTATATCGGACAGTTAAAGGGGACCTATTTATTAGCCCAGAATGAAAGCGGTTTATATCTGATAGATCAGCATGCCGCAGCGGAAAGAATTAACTATGAATATTATTTACAATATTTTGGAAAAGTAATAAATGAGTATTATGAGTTACTCGTTCCTCTGACATTTGATTTTTCCGTAAATGAAGCTTTATTAATAGAGGAAAACAAACATTTATTAAATTCCTTAAATATTGAAATCGAGAAATTTGGCATTTCGAGCTTTATTATTCATAAAGTACCTAATTACTTCAGTAAAGGTAATGAAAAGGAAATATTGGAAACTATTTTTCATTTCTTAATTAACAACAGAAAACTATCCAACGAAGAATTATTTAAGGAACTAGCCATAACCTTGAGTTGTAAACGGTCGATAAAAGCCAATCATTTTATCAATGAATTAGAAATCAACACATTACTCGATAATTTGGAAAAATGTGATAATCCGTACACATGTCCGCATGGAAGACCAGTGGTCATTCAAATATCCTTTAGAGAGATTGAGTATTTATTTAAAAGAACGATGTAGGTGATACAATGTTAAAAGTATTGGTTATCGTCGGTCCTACGGGAGTGGGGAAAACCGCACTCAGCATCGCTTTGGCCAAACATTTTCATGGCGAAATCATTAACGGTGATTCCGTGCAGGTATATAAGGGAATGGATATCGGCAGCGCTAAAATTAAACCCGAGGAAATGGAAGGCATTCCTCATCATTTATTAGATATTAAAAATCCCGACGAAGAATTTTCCGTAGCCGAGTTTCAGGAATTGGTAAGATTAAAAATAGCTGAAATCCACAACAGAGGTAATTTACCGATGATTGTCGGTGGCACGGGGCTATATATTCAGGCAGTGCTATATGATTTCCATTTTGCGAATGAAGGTAGGAAGAATGATTTCAGTCAAAAATACAGCCATATGTCTAATAAGGAGCTGCACCGGCTTTTAACGCAAATTGATCACATCGAAGCTGATAAGATTCATATGAATAACCGCAGAAGGTTATTAAGGGCACTTGAAATTTATGAAAATAATCAAAAAACAAAGAGTGAATTAAACAAACAATCACACAGATTGTTGTATGACGCATATATACTAGGTCTTGATATGGATAGAGATCTTTTGTATGATCGAATAAACAAAAGAGTCGAACTGATGATGGAAGCGGACCTATTATATGAAGCAAAAAAACTGTATGAGGCGGGGTTTCGCGTTAACGCGATCGGGTATAAAGAATTTAATGATTATTTTGCCAATAAAATTAGTTTGGATGAAGCCATTGAATTGATTAAAAAAAATACCAGGCATTATGCAAAACGACAGTTGACATATTTTCGCAATAAGCTTAATGTACATTGGTTTAAAGTTGATCCTAATGAAATCACAAATTATAAACAGGCTATCTTTAATGAAATCTCCGATTGGCTAAATAAATAAAACTAAAGAAAGAAGATAATTATGAGTAGGAATAAATTAAAAAGCAAAGACTTGACTTATTATACCTTTCAGATTATTAGAAATCCCGTTAAATGGTATCTAAAGAGGAAGTTAAATATTAATGTGATAAAAAATGAGGCTGAAAACGACGAGGGTCCTTTCTTTATTACGGGTAATCATGTCACCGCTTTTGATCCGATTATCGCTTTAGCCTATGTCAAACCGCTTGTTAAATGGGTTGCCGCCGATGCCAATCTTGATAACCGGATAAAACACTTTTTTTTCAAAATTGCCAGGGTCATACCCATCACAAAAAGATATTCGGATGTCAGAACGATCAAGCGATTACTAGCCGAGGTTAAGGCCGGAAATGCCGTCGGTTTGTATCCCGAAGGAGGACGAACCTGGCATGGTGAGACGGATGAACTAATCAGATCAACGGCTAAACTAATAAAATTATTGGGGATTAAAGTGTACTGTCAAAAACTCAGTGGAGCTTATGTTTCCAGTCCCAGATGGGGTAAGAATATCTATAAGGGACGAATTGACGTTGAAATCTACCAAATGATGTCTGAAGAAGAGGTTAAAAATGCAACCGATGAAGAGATATTTGCGTTATTGCAAGTGAATTTATACCATAATGATTATGACTATCAAAAAACACAGATGGTAAGATTAAAAGGAAAAGACCGGGCGGAATACATCGAAAGGTTAGTTTATGCATGTCCAAACTGTCATAAACTGCACACATTTTCTTCATCTGGTGATGAATTTACCTGTAAAGCCTGTAATGCTAAGGGAAAAATCAATGAATACGGGTTTATCGAAGGTGATTTTCCGTTTGATAATTTAGTAGACTGGTATCATTTTCAAAGAACGTTTTTATTGGACTATTTAGATAAAAATCCGTTGGAACCGATTATACTTAATGAAGTTATATATAAAAGAATTACCGAAGAGAAAAAAGAAGAATTACTAGTTAATCTCCTCATTGGTTCCGACTGTATAACTATAGAAAATGATAATTATCAACAAAAAGTGCAATATCACGAATTATCGGAAGTCAGTTTAACCTTTAAAAACACGCTAATTTTCTATGAAAATAAAAATAGACATGAATTAGTTATCGAACCGTTTTTGCATAACGATGCATCAATAGTATATATAAAAGAAATAATTAATTATTTGAGGAGGAACTAGATGCGTACTGATTGGCAATATGTGTTAATGATTATTTATGTTTTTCTGTTTATGTTTATCGCCAAGGTGATAAAAGAAAAATTAGGACTTTTTAAGTCGATTGTCATGCCCACATCACTTCTAGCCGGTTTTCTAGGTTTAATTTTCGGACCTGAATTGCTCGGAGCGGTGAAGGTTGAATTATTTGGTCAGAGTTTTCGGCTCGGATTACAATTTGACCCTGACTACTATGAGTCCATCTTATTTTTCTTTATGATTATTGGTTTTGTGTCGCTTACTCTCACTGAAAGACAAAGTAAACAGAACCGGCAATCTATTGATTCGGGATTATTTATCGTTGCTACCTATATTTTTCAAGGGTTAATTGGCTTAATGGTCTTATATTTTATGGCGGCGACGTTTAAACCGGAAATATTTACCGGCCTGGGGCTTATCCTTCCGCTGGCATTTGGTCAGGGTCCCGGTTTGGCAAGTTCCATCGGAGAGTCCTGGGATAAGACAACCGGTATTGGTTATATCCAGCAATACGGTTTAACTTTAGCCGCAATCGGCTTTATCGTCGGAGGTGTGATTGGGGTTATTCTTTTAAATTATTATATTCGTAAATATAAACTTAATGTTGTCAGATTAAAGGATTTAAAGGGAGTTAAGACAAAACAGGTTGATTTTGAAACGCTTAATGAAGTAAACTTTAATGATAATCTACTCGTCCAAATCGTTTGGCTTTCACTGATCTTTTTATTAACTTATTTGGTTTCCTATGGTTTTTATCATTTAATGTTGCCTTTAGGTGAAATAGGAAAAACAATAGGTGATTTAATCTTGGGCTTTAGTTATCTGTTCGGCGTCTTTATCGCCATTGGTTTTAGGGGACTGTTAAGAGTTATGGAATCCCGCGGTCACAGAGCTAAACCGCTCATAAACGACTATATGATGCATAATATTTCTGCGTTTGCCCTTAATGTGATGATTACCGCCTCAATTATGGCGATAAAAATAAGTTCGATTAAAGATTACTGGGAATTGTTAATAATAATAACTATTGTGGGAACCATAGGCACATTATTGTTTGTCCCGCTACTTGGCAGATATGTCTTTAGACAAAATCCCAATCATTATATTATTACGATGTTTGGAATGTTGACCGGAGTTGCGGCTACCGGTTTGGCACTACTTCGAGGAATTGACCCTGATTTGGAAACTGATACGGCCGACAATGTGGTCGTATTAGGAAGTGCGATTGCCGCACCTATCGGTATACCAATGATGGTCTTATTGGGTTTTCCGGTAATAGCCTATACAAATCCTGATTTGGATTATTATAATTATTTAATGATTACCGGATTAATTATCTATCTAGCATTATTAATCTTTCTTTTGGTATATCGGGCTAAATTATATGAAAAGAAAGAAAGTGGAAAATAAAAATAAAAAAACCATGGTACAACACACTATGGTTTTTTGGTTACCGAATGGAGTAATATTATGACCGCGATATATCTTCATATTCCTTTTTGTGAACGAATTTGTTCGTATTGTGACTTTCCGAAAAAGGTAAGTAAATCAAGTGAAATTGATCAATATTTATCGGCACTCCGTGAAGAAGTCTTGATGTATAATGTCAAAGATGAAGTAAATAGTATTTATATCGGAGGAGGCACACCTTCGATATTGGATGATAAGCAATTTTTTCGATTAAAACAGATAATAATGCTGTTTAACCAGACGGAAAACTGTGAATTTACCATTGAATGCAATCCCGAACATATTAACGAAGAAAAGATTAATATTTTTAAACAATTAGGGGTTAATCGGATTAGTTTGGGTGTGCAGACTTTTAATGACCGCTTACTTAGATTATTGAATCGGCGACATAATAAGAAGATGGTTTATCATGCGGTCGATTTATTAAAGGAAAATGGCTTTAATAACATCAACATTGATTTAATGTTTGCGATACCTTTTCAAACTATGGAAAATGTCAGTGCCGATTTAGATGAAATAAAGGCGTTAAATATACCGCATATCGCTTATTACTCGTTAATCCTTGAGGAAAAAACAGTTTTTGAAAGATTACTTCAGGATAATAAGATCACGTTAATTGATACCGAGATGGGAGCAAATATGTATGAATATATCATTAATTATCTTAAAGAAAATGGTTATATCCATTATGAGATAAGCAATTTTTCCTATGACGGATATCAGTCGCGGCATAATCTTGTTTATTGGCATAATGAGCATTATTATGGTTTTGGAATGGGTGGAAGCGGATATATAGACGGTATCAGATATTATAATGAAAATCGTGTCAACAGATATATTGCGAAAGTAAAGCAAAAGGAATTACCGATCAAGACTAAAGATATCATTAATTACGATGAACAAATAAAAGAAACCTTTTTACTCGGCTTACGCTTAATTTATGGTGTAAGTATTAAGGAAGTAAATGAGAAATATCGGGTCGATATTTTAGAATACTTTAAGAATGAATTTACTCATTTAGTTATCAGGGGCTTAATCGAAATAGGTGACAGAATTAAACTGACACATACCGGTTTATTTTATGGAAACGAAGTTTTTGAAATGTTTATATAAAAAAATCCCTGCTATTTTTTAGCAGGGAATTTTAACATTTTGGGTATCTTTATCTCATTTTTCGTATGTCCTTTTAAGGACCATAATCTGGTATGATTGGCAATCTTTTCCACGATTTTTTCCAGTTGTTTTAATTCATATGTGGAAATGTCAAATTGTTTTAGCATATTTTTAATTTCGGCAAGGGGCATTTCCAGTTGGATGGCATCTTTTAAGATGTATAGTCCCTGATAAGCCATATCCTCCGGCATATATAACTGATTTTCATAGAAATCCAATAATTCATCTTCCTCATCAGATAAATCAAAACCATCCGTTATTTCTTTTTTCGTTAAGTGATAATAATCGAGATTCTGATATTTTTCCCGAGTTTCAAAGAAGTTTTTTATTTCGGCTATTTGATAATGGTATACTATTTCGTTTTTAAAGTCATATCCGTATATGAAACTATCATTATTGATAAGTAAGAAGTAGTCATCAAAATCTAAATCCAGTTTTTCATATTCATGAATGTAATCAAAAATTCTAAATGCTTCGTAATAGCCGTAGCAGTCCAGTAAGCCTCTCGTATATGTCACCACTAAATCATTTAGTTGGATTTGCTCGTTTATTTTTCCTTTGTCATATTTATCAAGAAAATTAAATACTTCTGTTGACATAATCACTTTATTTTTTCCATCTTTAATTACCGGAAAGGCAATCAAATACATTTTCAGTAATAGCACAAAACGAGGATCGATTTCATCATAATATTCGATTTCCCCATTGTTTTTAACAATTAAATCCAGGAAATCAAGGATTTCGCTATGAAATGATTTTAACGCGTCATTTAATAAGTCTTTATAATTATCACAGAAAAAATCAATTAATTCCTCTTTCGTAAGGTTATATTCATAACCGGTCATAATGGCGACGGAAATAAATAAATCTTCTTTAACAAGTTGTTTTAGTAATGATTTTAAGCCTCTTGAAGTAAAATTTTTTTTAAATATTAAACTTGAATCGTATTTTTCCATAACATACCTCAATATCTCTTTTGTTTAATTTTAACATTTTATGACTAAATAAACAATACGTCTGGAAATAATATGGAATATTTAGAGTTAATCCGGATAAAAATATTTATATTATAGCCAATTTATGATATCATTTATTAATAACAGTAAATGAAAGGAATAAGCTATGAAGTACAAAAATAAATTGTCATTAATTTTAATCGTCTTTTTTGTAAATTATTTATTGGATCGTATTACGAAAATATTAGCGATTGAATACTTACAAAATAAAGAATATCATTTCCTAGGTGATATGGTTGTGCTGACCTTTGCGGAAAACACAGGGGCTTTTTTGGGGGCCGGACAAAATTTACCGCAGTTTATAAAATACTTCATTTTCATTATTTTACCGTTAATAGCGTGCATTCTAGGCATCTTATATTGTCTTTTTAAAGAAAACGATAAGTTATCCATTATTTTTATTGTCTCAATTGCCGCCGGTGGTATAGCAAACATTCAGGATAGGATATTTAATCATGGTAGGGTAACGGATTTCTTGAACTTTGGTATCGGAAATCTTCGAACGGGAATCTTAAATGTGGCCGATATGTCAATCACATTTGGAGCGATATTGTTACTTATTAATGAGCTATTAAAAACAAAAAAACAGGGAATTAAGGAGCAGTAAAATGCTCTTTTTTAAATATTTAATATATGGGTGAGGATGGATGATTGAAAAAATAGGGAAGTATATCGATTATCTGAAAAATAAGCATAATGTGATTGCGGGAATGGTCTACGGTTCATATGTCACTAATAGGATGGGACCTAATTCGGATATTGATTTATTTTTTATCTGGCTAGACGAATTTACTTCATTAAGAGGAAGAGAATATTTTGAAGGATTGGAATTTGAGTATTTTATTTCTCCGGAATGGAAGTTTTATGACCGTTTAAGAACGGATACGGCTGCCATACAAATCTATGCTAATGCCAAAATCCTTTTTGATCCGGAAAATAAACTGGCGAAAATTCAAAAGACGGCACTTGATCTTTATAATAACTATATGTGTAATCTGTCTTTGGATTTACGAAAGGATTATGCATTTTGGCTGGAGACGATATCCAAGGATGGAGAGGATTTATATGATAAAGGCGAATACACTGATTTTCTTTACTTAACCGATTCCTCAATCGAAAAAATGAGTAATTTAATCTGTATGTTAAATAATAAACTTCCGGTTTATAAAAAATACGGATCCAGTGAAATAAAAAAAGTGGATCAGGAATACGGTGAATTGCTTGATAAATTCATACTGACCAATTATTTTAATCGAAATAAGAAATTTATCTGGAAGGATATGTGCGGTTATCTGCAAAAAAAGTTAGGTGATATTGATATTACAAACTATGAAAAATATCAAAGACTTATTAATGAAATATAAATGAATAATTGCTTAATGACCATCAATTTTAAATTGATGGTTTTTAATTTTTGGTAAAATATCGCATTAAAAATAAAAAAAAACATAAAATAAATTGGAAAATTTAGCACTCAACTGTTGACAGTGCTATTGGAAATGTTTATAATACTATTAGCACTTTAGTAATAAGAGTGCTAAAGAGGTGATGAGATGTTAACTGAACGCCAAATGAAAATTTTAATCACGATTATCGAAGAATTTGTTAAGACCGCAGAACCGATTGGCTCACGTACATTATCAAAAATGGAGCATCTGCCTTATTCTCCGGCTACGATTCGAAATGAAATGGCTGATTTGGAGGAATTAGGCTATCTAGAAAAGACACATTCATCCAGCGGACGTATTCCTAGTGAAAAGGGATATCGGTTTTATGTGGATTATATTCAGGAAAATAGTGATATTAATTCGGATGATTTTATTACGATAAGTAATTTATTCACCAATAAAAATATTGAACGTGAGGAAGCTATCAAGGAAGCGGTTAGGATTTTATCGGAAATCACTAATTATACTTCGATTGTTTTAGGGCCTTCAGCAAATCAAAGCCGTGTGAAGAAATTTGAATTCATTCCTTTATCGGATAAAAACGCGGTCTTAGTTTTAATTACTGATAAGGGACATGTTGAAAGTAAGAATTTAATAATGCAGGATGGAATTAATATTAAGGAAGTTGAAAGAGTCATCCATTTAATGAATGAAACACTTGTCAATTGTTTGGTATCGGAAATTCCTGAAAAGCTAAATTATGAACTCAAACCATATTTTGGTAAGTTCATGGAATATCATGAAAAATTAATCGATTCCATTTTAAAAGCTTTCACGACGATTGTTAGAGATCATCAATATTATTTGTCAGGACGTAATAACATCTTTTATCAACCGGAATTTCAAGATATTGAAAAATTACAAAAGCTAATGATTGCCTTAGAGGATTCGCAAATGCTTAAGATCATTCAGGCTAATGAAAAAGGTTTGCAGGTAAGAATAGGACATGAAAATCATATCGATGCTATGCAAAATTGTACGGTTATTACTGTTCCTTATCAAATATCTGACAATGAATATGGAACAATTGCTGTCGTGGGACCAACCCGTATGGAATATTCAAAAGTGATACCACTTGTAGAATATATCGCAAAAAGTATTTCGAAATTATATAAATAGGAGGTGCTAGCATTGGGTAAAAAGGATGAAAAGGTAGCTGTAGTAGAAAAAGAAGAAGTTGTTGAAACCGTTGAAGAAGAGGTTTTGGATGAAAAGGATAGCAAAATCAAGGAATTGGAAGAAAAGGTTACGCTTTTAACCGCAGAAATTGAAAAAGTCAAGAAAGCTGCCGCAGATATTGTGAACAGAAGTAAACAGATGGAGATTGATAAAAAATATGCAGCCAGTGATTTAATAAAAAAACTACTCGTACCCCTGTCTTACTTTGAAGGAGCATTGAAATTCAAATCCGAGGATGAAGCTATTAATAACTTTCTAAAGGGTTTTGAGATGATTTATCATCTGATTTTTAATACTTTGGAAAGCGAAGGGCTAAAAGAAATCAAAACAAATATCAATGATGTATTTGATCCACGTATTCATGAAGTAACTGAGTTAATAGAAGTTGAAGATAGTAAAGATCTAGTATTAGAAATAGTACAAAAAGGTTATTTATATAAAGAACGTGTTATTAAACCAGTTCAAGTTAAGGTAAGTACATATAAAAAAGAAATATCAGAAGAAATTGAAAATAATGAAGATAATGAAAATAATCAAGACATTGTCAATTAAGGAGGAATTAATTTATGGGAAAAATTATTGGTATTGACTTAGGTACGACAAATTCATGTGTCGCAATTATGGAAAATGGCGAGGCTGTCGTTATAGCTAATCCTGAAGGAGGACGTACGACACCTTCAGTAGTTGCGTTTAAGAATAACGAAAAATTAGTTGGTGAAGTAGCTAAACGTCAGGCTATCACTAATCCTGATAATACAATTATGTCGATTAAGCGCCACATGGGTACGAAATATCGTGTGACTATTGAAGGTAAAGAATATTCACCTGAGCAAATATCGGCATTTATTCTGCAAAATTTAAAAGCAACCGCTGAAAGCTATTTGGGAACAAAGGTTACTGAAGCAGTTATCACCGTTCCGGCATATTTTAATGACGCACAACGTCAGGCTACAAAGGATGCCGGTAGAATAGCCGGTCTTGATGTTAAGCGTATTATTAATGAACCTACTGCCGCCGCACTTGCTTATGGTCTAGATAAAACTGATAAAGAAGAAACTATTTTAGTCTATGACTTAGGCGGAGGAACATTTGACGTATCGATTCTCGAATTAGCGGATGGTACGTTTGAAGTTATTTCGACTAACGGAGACAATAGATTGGGCGGCGATGATTTCGACCAAAAGATTATTGATTACTTAGTGGCTGAATTTAAGCGTGATTATGGTGTGGATTTAAAAAATGATAAAATGGCTATGCAACGCTTAAAGGATGCTTCAGAAAAAGCTAAAAAAGAATTGTCCGGTGTAATGCAGACCCAAATTTCCTTACCATTTATTTCCATGGGAGCAAGTGGTCCATTGCATCTTGAAACATCACTGACAAGAGCTAAATTCAATGAATTGACCGCTGACTTAGTTGAAAGAACAATCGGTCCTGTACGCCAGGCTTTAAAAGATGCAAACATGACCGCAAATGATATCGATAAGGTTTTATTAGTCGGAGGTTCCACAAGAATTCCGGCGGTAGTCGATTTAATTCGAAAAGAATTGGGTAAGGAGCCATCTAAAGGTGTTAACCCTGATGAAGTAGTAGCAATGGGTGCGGCCATTCAAGGTGGTGTGTTGGCCGGTGATGTTAAGGATGTGTTATTACTTGACGTTACACCATTATCACTTGGTATTGAAACATTGGGTGGTATTAATACGATCTTAATTCCGCGAAATACAACCATTCCTACATCCAAATCCCAGGTATTCTCAACTGCCAGCGATAACCAACCTGCCGTTGACATCCATGTTCTTCAGGGTGAAAGAAAAATGGCCAGTGACAATAAAACATTGGGTCGCTTCCAATTAACTGATATTCCACCTGCCCCTCGCGGAGTACCACAAATTGAGGTAACATTTAATATTGATGCCAACGGTATCGTAAATGTTAAGGCTAAGGATCTAGGCACGAATAAAGAGCAATCCATCACCATTCAATCAGGCAGCGGTCTTTCTGAAGACGAGATTAAACGGATGATTAAAGAAGCAGAAGAACATGCTGAAGAAGATAAACGAAGAGCTGAAGAGGTTGAGTTAAAGAATGAAGCTTCCAGTCTGATTTTTGCGGCTAATAAAGCAGTTAAGGATTTAGGTGATAATGTTTCAAGTGAAGAAAAGAACAAAGTAGAAACATTAGGTAACGAACTGCAAAAAGCAATTGATGAAAATGATTTAAATAAAATCAGAAGAAAGAAAGAAGAATTGGAAAAAGTTGCTCAGGATTTGGCAGCCAGAGTTTATCAACAGGCTTCAAAAAACACTAATCAATCCAGCTCAAATGATCCGGAAGAGGGCGAAGTTGTAGACGCTGATTATGAAGATGTAAAATAGTAAATCCCTTCAAAAAGTCAAAGTCTAATGGCTTTGACTTTTAAGTTGAAAATGGAGGTGAAAACATGAGTCAGAAAGACTATTACGATATATTAGGAGTAAGCAAAAGTGCTTCGGATGAAGAAATTAAACGCTCCTACCGTAATTTGGCAAAAAAATATCACCCTGACGTAAATAAAGAACCGGGTGCCGAAGAAAAATTCAAAGAGGTTCAGAAGGCTTATGAAGTATTATCCGATCCGGATAAACGTGCGGCCTATGACCGTTTTGGTCATGCCGGTGTTGATGGCCAAGGACAGGGCGGTTTCAGTGATTTTGGCGGATTTGGTGGCTTTGGTGATGTCGGAGATATCTTCGAACAATTCTTTGGCGGATTCGGTGGTTCTACATCCCGTCGCTCTACCGGTCCAAGAAAAGGTGAGGATATCAGAGTGCAAATGACGATTTCCTTTGAAGAAGCATGCTTCGGTGCCGAAAAGGAAATCACTTTATCCCGTGATGAAGAATGTACCAGATGCGCCGGAACCGGAGCCAAGTCGAAGAGTGATGTTTCAACCTGTTCAAGATGTAAAGGAAAAGGTGTTGTCACAAGTGTGCAGTCGACGATTTTAGGTCGTGTGCAAACGCAGCATGAATGTCCTGAATGTCAGGGTACGGGTAAGGTTATTAAACAAAAGTGTACCGAATGTGGAGGAATCGGAAAAATCCGGAGAAGTTCGACTATCAAAGTTAAAGTGCCCGAAGGTATTAATGACGGTCAGCAAATTCGTCTGTCCGGGAAAGGAAATGCCGGTATAAACGGCGGACCAACAGGAGATTTATATATTTATTTTAATGTCAAACCGGATGATTTCTTTGTTCGTGAAGGAAATGACATTTATTGTGAATTGCCGATTACTTTCTCGCAAGCGGCACTGGGAGCTGACATTGAAATACCGACCATTCACGGTAATGTTAAATTAACTATTCCGCCCGGAACTCAATCTCAGACGAAATTTAAATTAAAGAATAAAGGTGTAAAAAGTCTAAGAACCGGTACTTTGGGAGATCAGTATGTTATCGTCAAGGTAATAACTCCTAAAAACCTAACGGCTAGACAAAGATCACTGTTTGAAGAATTGTCAACGATTGAATCCGATAACGATACTTTATTTGAAAAAATTAAAAATGTCTTTAAACGGTTTAAATAGAGAGAATCAAGTTCTCTCTTTTTTTATTTATAGCTTTACATATCTTAATAAAGGATTATAATAACTATAAGGGATAAGGTGATAAGCTTGAAATACCAAAAAATAACCTGTCATATTGAAAAAAAGGATGAAATGGTTTTAACTGATTATTTTTTCACACTTGGGTGTGTCGGAACGGAAATTATTGAAAAAAACAGCGACAATAGTAATTATTTGGGTGAAATATATACGCTTGATGAAAATGATTATCCTGAGGAAGGAATAATCTTGATTGGTTATTTTCCAAGTGATGAAGTTATGCCACAAATTGCACAATTTATTAATGAGCAGAAAATTGTTTTACTTGATAAAATGGAATCAACGGAAATCTTTTCTGAAAATTATACCGATATGTATCACACTTATTTTAATGAAATCGTGGTTAATGACAATTTATCCATCGTGCCCTCGTGGTTTGAAAATCAGGATATTAATAAAACCTATATTAAAATCGAACCCGGTTTAGGCTTTGGTACCGGAAGGCACGCTAGCACCCAACTGGCAATAAAAGGTTTTATAAAATACCATCAGGATATTGATTCTCTGCTTGATTTTGGCACCGGCTCGGGAATACTCGCCATTATTGCGAAAAAATATGGGGTAAAGAAAGTATACGGTATTGATTTGGATCAATCCGCATTGAAAAACGCCACAAATAATGCTTCATTAAATAATGTTGATGTAAAATTTAGCTGTGAAAGTATCGAAACATTTCCTCACCGTGTCAAGATGATTTTAGCCAATATCCTTACCGATATTTTAATCAGTAATTTAGCAGATATATATGATCATTTACAGACAAATGGTATCTTAATTCTTTCGGGAATATTGGCTGAGGAACAAGAAACGATGATTAAAGCATTACAAAAATTTAAATTGAATATACTAGATATAATTGAACAAAATAAATGGATTTCCATAACCGTTCAAAAATATTAATATATTTTGTTTGAATACGATAATATTTTTGATATTATTCATTTATAACTTGTAAATATATGTAAATTTATGTATAATTAAGGTAAATATAAGTTTGAATGGGAGGAAAATTGATGAAAAACAATGGGTTATCTATTTTTAATGCTAATGACGTACTGGATAAAGTAAAGCTTCCTTATTCTGAACTAAGATTATTAGCTTCAGATGGTGGAATTGAAATTATGCTTCAGGAATTAGAGGCAGGAAGCACATTCGATGTATACCCTAATGAAGATAAATCTGCTTTAATGGACTTTTTTTACGTGTTGGAAGGTGAGTTAGAGTATGCATATGATAATGAGAAACTACCTTTAAATCCTGGCGACTATTTATATGCGAAAAACTTAAGCAATCATAGTGTGTTTAATGTGGTCAAGAAAACAAAAATTTTATATGTGTCTCCTCAACCTATATTCCACAGTATCGGTGAGGGAATGTCCGATTTGTATCAAATTAATGAGAAAATAGACGAAAAGGATAAATATACTATTCATCATTGTGAAAGAGTACAAAATTTAGCCGTGAAGATTGCGATGGAAATGAATTTAGACCGTAATAAAATCTCCGGACTCGCCGTAGCCGCATTATTCCATGATTTGGGCAAGATTTCCGTTGATGAGGATATTTTAGTTAAACCGGAAAAATTAACCAGAGAAGAATTCGCGGAAATGAAAAAGCATCCAATTCACAGTGCTAAGTACGTTAAGAAGATAAAATATGTTGATGCTAGCGGTATCGTGTTACAGCATCATGAAAGATTTGACGGAACAGGTTATCCACGTAATTTAAAGGGTGAGGAAATTTTAATCGAAGCAAGAATTATCGCCGTGGCTGATGCTTTTGACGCTATGACGACGGACAGACCTTTCCGTAAAGCAATTTCCGTATCATCAGCAGTAAATGAAATTGTAAGATTATCAGGTGTCTGGTATGATCCTGAAGTAGTAAACGCCTTTGTTCAAGTTCTTAAAAAAGATGGACTAATCTGAGCCTAAAAAACCATATGTATCAGCATATGGTTTTTTTATGGATTAAAATGTGATATAATTAATATGTTTTCAGTGTTTTGTTTTTAAAAAAATCCATAATATAATAAAAAAGAAATAAGATAGGTAGGTGAAAACCTATTAGTGGTATTATATGCAACGTTATTTTGCTCAGTTTACGAAAAATGAAAAATATGTGAGAATTACCGGTGAAGATTATCATCACATTAAAAATGTGATGCGAATGAAAATAAATGATCAGTTTTACCTTTCCAATGGCGAGCAGGTTTTTTATGTTACCATTACCGAGTTTACAAGTGATACGGTTATTGTTGAATTGCTTTATGAAAATATTGAATCAAGCGAATTAAAAATATTTGTGGCGATAGCTCAAGGAATGCCTAAATCAGATAAATTTGACTTTATTGTTCAAAAAAGTACGGAGTTAGGTGCAAGTGAGATAATTCCAGTGTTAAGCGAAAGATCATTGATTAAAGTGGATCAAAAGAGTGAAAAGAAGAAAACGGACAGATATCAAAAAATCGCCGAAAGTGCCGCAAAGCAGTCACAGCGTTTAATAATTCCCAAAGTAAGAGATTTTATGACCTTAAAAGAAGTAATAAATTATAGTAAGGATTTTCAGTATAAATGCGTGGCTTATGAAGCAAGTGGTGAAAAAGAACAATATAATTTACATAAAGTTTTAAATTCAATTAAAGAAAACGAGAAGTTATTAGTATTTATCGGTCCTGAGGGCGGGATATCGGAAAAGGAATTATCCTTGTTAACAGTAAATGGCTTTCAGTTAATTTCATTAGGAAAGAGGATATTAAGAACGGAAACAGCACCGCTTTTTATTATGTCAGCAATCACATATGAACTAGAATTGAAAGGATGATAGAAGTGCCAAAAATTGCTTTTTACACATTAGGATGTAAGGTAAATAATTATGAAACGGAAGCAATTAGCGAATTATTTATAAAAAGTGGCTACACACGGGTGGATTTTAATGAAATAGCAGACGTATATGTGATTAATACATGTACGGTGACTAACACTGGAGATAAAAAAAGTCGTCAAATAATCAGACGTGCTATCAGAAGAAATCCTGAAGCAGTAATCTGCGTTACGGGTTGCTATGCTCAGACAAAACCGAATGAAATTGCCCAAATTGAAGGCGTGGATATCATTATCGGTACCAATGGTAGGGAAAAGATCGTCGATATGGTAAACGAATTCATGGAAAATCGAAAACCGATTACCTACGTTAAAGATATAATGAAAGATGCATCTTTTGAGAATATGGCAGTTATAAATTATGAATCAAGAACAAGGGCCAATATAAAGATTCAGGAAGGATGCCAAAACTTTTGCACATTTTGTATCATTCCTTTTGCTCGAGGAAAAATGCGTTCAAAACCAAGGGAATCCGTCTTAAGTGAAATTCAAAATTTAGTTAATCACGGCCATTTAGAAATAATTTTGACCGGTATTCATACCGGCGGCTACGGTGTTGATTTTGAAAACTATGATTTGGCGGACTTAATTGTTGATATAGAAAAAAATGTTCATGGGATAAAAAGATTAAGAATTTCTTCAATTGAAATATCACAAATCGATGACAAAATGCTTAATGTGATGAAAAATTCCCGTATTTTGGCTAATCATCTCCATGTTCCGTTACAATCTGGTTCGGATAGTGTTCTAGAGAGAATGAATCGGAAATATAATACTAGTGAATATTTATCAAAGATTAATGAGATTAGAGAACTATTTCCGGATATTGCGCTTACAACCGATGTTATTGTCGGCTTTCCCGGCGAAACGGAAAAAGAATTTAAAGAAACTTATGATTTTATAAAAAAGGTCGGTTTTAGTGAACTTCATGTTTTTCCATATTCGAAACGCTCGGGAACAAGAGCGGCTAAAATGCCTTCACAGCTACCGGAAATCGTAAAATCTATGAGAGTAAATGAACTTTTGTCCTTATCTGATGAACTGGCTTCAAATTATGTAAATAAATTCCAGGGAAAAGTTCTTAAAGTTATTTTTGAAGAAAAAAGCGACGATGAATCAGACTATATCATAGGTCATGCTTCAAATTATATCAGGGTAAAAGCAAAAGGTACGGAAGATTTTATTGGACAAGAAGTGAATGTAATCATTAAAAATTCGACATATCCGCTGGCATTTGGTGAAATAATCTAACAAATATCGAAAAAATCATTTACTATTTTCAATTTTTATTGTATAATTTTTTTGTATTTGTTTGTGTGCGGAAGGAGGGAATAAAAATTATGGCAAAAACTATTGTACGAAATAATGAATCATTAGAAGACGCTTTACGTCGTTTTAAGAACGATGTTGCACGTGCAGGTACCCTTTCTGAGGCCCGCAAACGTCAATATTACTTAAAACCGAGTGTTACGAAGAAAATGAAGGCCAAAGGTAATAAAAAAGGTTTTTAAAAAAATAACGTTGTCTTAGGACAACGTATTTTTAATTCTATGACGTTGTCTTGACAACGTTTTTTTTATATTTACATAAAACTAATTAAGTATTTTATCGGTATTTTTAAAGTGAAGTTTTGCTATTTTCTTTAGTATCTCAGGACCAAATTGTTTCACTAATATTTTTCCTTGCTTATCCACTAAATCAGATGCTCCTTTAACAAGGGTTACGTTAAGTTCTTTGGATAGTTTAGCCATTTCCTTAAGAAATATATAACGAGCCATAATCGATGCGCAGGCTACGGAAGCAAATTTACTTTCGGCTTTGGTATGAAAATCAACAAGTTTGGTAAAAGCGGAATCATTAATATAGTTATTGAAATTATCGATTGAACAAAACTGATCAATAATAATATGAGGATGTTTATGAATTTTATCTAATAGATTTGTGATTGCCTGCTTATGCAACACGGCTTTCATCTTATTTAGATTCATCTCCTTTTGGGACATTAATTCATTATATTTTTCATTATGAACTATAAGCAAAGAATAAGGTAAAATTTTAAATAATTTAGGGGCAATATTGATTATATAATCATCGGTTAATTTTTTGGAATCATCTATATGAAATTTTTTAATTTCAGATATATTTTTGTCGTCAAGATAGGTACTGACAATCACTACCGGTCCGAAATAATCACCCGTACCCACCTCATCACTGCCAATGCTTTCAAGATAATAATCTTCCTTTATTTCTTTTTTGTGAGGTTTGGTATTACTCCATACTGCAGCTTCTTCATCGGCCTTTTTTCCCTGAAATAAAACCTTTCCCGTTTTGTATGCGGTTATGGTACATTCATCGGTCTTTGCGATAAATAAGGCATGGGGATTTTTATTATCCACTAGATTATCCTGATAGAATTTATTCATTTTTTTTATTGTATCCTCATTAACCATCATTGATAGCGAAGTCATTTTTGTTCACCTCAGTAATTAATACTATTATTTTAACAAATTATTTGGTAAAATAAAACATGTGTGGAGGTTTTTATATGGATACCAGCATTAAGACATTAGAATTTGATAAGATAATCAAACAGCTTGTTCCTTATGCCAGTAGCAGTTTAGGTGAAGAAGCTATTTTGGCGATTGAAGTGATAAATGACATCGAAAAAATAAATTCCTTATTAGATGAGACGGATGAGGCACTCAGCTTGCTTTATCGTATCGGTGAGGTACCAATGGGTGGAATAAGTGATATTCGCTCTTTCGTGAAAAGAGCAGAAATCGGTGGAGTGCTGGGTGTCAGTGATTTAACACAAATCGGTGATTTTATCTATGGTGTTAATCAGATTAAATTATATTTGGACAGAATTGAAAGCGAAAAAATCACCTGTGAATATATTAAGCAATATATTGATCAGTTAATAAATATTAATTCCTTGCGTAAAGAAATTGAGCAATGCATTGACATGTACGGAAATATTATGGATGATGCGACACCACGTTTGAAAGAAATTCGAACACAGATAAAGGTTATGGAAAGTCGGATAAAGGATAAGATGAACAATATTCTTAATACTAAAAGAGACTTTCTGACTGATTCTATTATAACTATTAGAAATGACCGATACGTTGTACCCGTTAAGGTGGAATTTAAGAATACTTTTGAAGGAATTATTCATGATACCTCACAAAGCGGAAACACTGTTTACATAGAACCGAAAGCCGTCGTGGAATTGAATAATAAAGTGAACAGTTTACTACATGATGAAAAAGAAGAAATACATAAAATATTAAAGAGATTAACGGAAAAAGTAGCGGAAAATGCCG
This sequence comes from Haloplasmataceae bacterium, assembly GCA_041687555.1. Classification (GTDB taxonomy): domain Bacteria; phylum Bacillota_I; class Bacilli_A; order Haloplasmatales; family Haloplasmataceae; genus JAWLBU01. The sequence goes on from JAWLBU010000007.1 coordinate 55,654, forward strand.
ATTCGTTACTGGAAAATAGTAAGATTGTTCAGAATTTGGATTTTATCTATGCCAAGGCTAAATATGCCAGAGAAATAAATGCGGTCAGACCGATTATCAATGAGAAGGGCATTATAAAGATTTTTAAAGGACGCCATCCATTAATAAATCAAAATGAAGTAATACCAAATGATATTTTTCTTGGTGAATCGTATCAGACAATGATCATAACCGGTCCTAATACCGGTGGTAAAACAGTTACGTTGAAATTGACTGGTATTTTAACACTTATGATGCAATCCGGTTTATTGGTTCCCGCCAATGAACGGACGGAATTAGCGGTATTTGATAATATATTTGCCGATATAGGTGATGAGCAAAGTATTGAACAGTCGCTTTCAACCTTCTCATCGCATATGAAAAATATTATTTACATCACTAATAATATTACGATTAACAGTTTGGTACTTCTAGATGAATTAGGAGCAGGTACGGATCCTAAGGAAGGAGCGGCTTTAGCCGTTAGTATTTTAAACTATTTAAACGACCGCGGTGCCCGTATTATCGCCACGACTCATTATTCGGAGTTAAAAACATATGCTTATAATTCGGATAAAGTGATAAATGCCAGTGTGGAATTTGATGTGGAGACACTAAAACCCACTTACAAATTGTTAATCGGTATTCCCGGCAGAAGTAATGCCTTAGACATATCCAAACGATTGGGACTAAAAGAGGTAATCGTAAATTCGGCGACACAACAACTCGATACGGAAAAAACAGATGTCAGCAAATTAATTATTCAACTAGAAAATCAAGGGTTGTATTTGGATAAATTGATAAATGAAAACGAAAGTTTAAAACAGGCATTAATGGCAGATAAAAAGCAATATGAGGATAAATTAAACGAAATTAATAGGCAAAAAGAGGAAATAATGCTTAAGGCAAAATCAGAAGCCAATGCGGTAATCAAAAACGCCCAAAGAGAAGTAGCGGATATCATCGAGGAATTAAGGGAATTAAAACGTTCTAAAAAGCTTGATTTTAAGGATCATGAGTTAATAGATATTAAAAGTAAATTAGCTACCAAATCATTATTTGCGGAAGAATCTAAGGTATCAACTACCTACGATAAATTAGCTCCGGGTGATCTGGTTAAAGTACTGACTTTAAACAGAACCGGTGAGTTGCTTGAAAAGGTAAATGATACGGAATGGCTGGTACAGATTGGTATCTTATCATCTAGAATTAATGAAAAAAATTTGGAATTAATCGAGGATAAAAATAACAATATTAAGAATGACAAATCATCACAAAATAAAGTTAGTATCACAAGGAGCACGGAAAATTTATTAGAACTTGATCTACGGGGATTACGATATGAGGACGCCTTATTTAAATTAGATAAATTTATTGATTCCGCCGTATTAAATAATTATTCGCAGGTTTCGATTATCCATGGTCATGGTACCGGAGCATTACGCAAAGGTGTTCAGAATTATTTGAAAAAAAGCCCGTATGTAAAGGATTTTCGCTTTGGTAAAGAAGGAGAGGGCGGGGTTGGCGTAACAGTCGTTACATTCAACTAATTTTGCTTTTTTAAAGCATAACGGTTGTAATCTACAATTAATGAACGTATAATAATCTTGTAAAATACGATAGGAGGTATTTAGGATGGCAATTATACATGCCGATGCTAATAATTTTAATGAAAACATCGCAAAAGGAGTAGTATTGGTGGATTTTTACGCTGATTGGTGTGGTCCGTGCAAAATGATAGCACCAGTATTGGAACAAGTGTCGACAGAATTAACGGATGTGAAGATTGTAAAACTAAACGTGGATGAAGCGCGTGATATAGCACTACAATATGGAGTAATGAGTATTCCAAATTTAATTTTGTTTAAAAACGGAGTTCAGACAGCACAAACTTTAGGTTATAAAACTAAAGATCAATTACTCTCATGGATTAATGGTAATAAATAACCGATAAAAGGATTTGACTATTTCAAATCCTTTTTAGCTTATTTTAGGAAAAAATATATATTTTTTGGTAAAAGTTGATATAATGATAATGATTAAGTCATTACGAACCCGATAGAGAGGAGGGAGTCACGAATACTTGTGGCAATAATATGATTGATCAACAATTGTACAACGATTTTGTTAATTATATAAAAGAAAATAATAAATTGATTAGCTTTTTGGAAGAAAATAAATCATTACTGACCGATTATATTTCACCAATCATTAAATCGTTAACCTTTTTAGCCAAAATAGCGGAGAGTGATGAAAATAATTCGGAGGAAATCCAAAGTATTTTTGATTACGGTTTATCATATCTGTTTGAAAACTTGGAACAATTAAAATTATATTTACGTCAGTTAAATAATGATTATCAATTGTTGGATAAAATGTCATTTTATATTAAAATAGTCTTTGATCTAGAGGAATTAAAGATGGAAATAGAAAAATGCGACGATATTGATAAAGAAGAAAAAAATAAAGATATAAACCGCATTGATGATGTTTTGGAATTTTTTGAAGACAATATTGTGCCAAATGTCGTAATTAATGAATTTGAACTCGATAATTATCTGAAGCTTTATTACGATTTATTAAATAAATATACCAATATCGTTTTAGCCAATGAGGCTTTCAATGAATATTGCAGTATCTATGGTATATAGGTGGTAATTATGGATGGTATTCTCTTGTTAAATAAACCGGTAAAAATGACGAGTCATGATTGTGTTAATAAAATAAGAAAGCTTTTTAACACCAGAAAGGTCGGGCATTTGGGAACCTTAGATCCGGATGTCACTGGTGTTTTACCTATCTGTATCAATGAAGCCACAAAAATTATTCCCTTTATTGAAGCAATGGATAAGGAATACATCGCTACTGTTTCAATTGGTTATAGTACCGATACTGAGGATGAAAGCGGTAGGATAATAGAAGTTAATCAGGATTATAAGGAAATTACCCGTGAAAGGCTGCTTAATATCTTAAATTCATTTATTGGCGAACAAATTCAGGTTCCCCCCATGTATTCATCAGTTAAGGTGAATGGGAAAAAATTATATGAATATGCCCGAAATAATATAGAAGTGAAGAGACCGGAAAGATTAATAACGATTTATGACATTAAAATTTTGTCCGATGGAAACATCTTTACCGGTACGGAAATTAACTTCAGCATCAGAGTACATTGTAGCAAAGGTACATACATCAGGACTTTAGCGGTGGATATCGGTAAAAAATTAGGTTATCCGGCGCACATGAAAAGCTTGGTAAGGACAAAGTCGGGACATTTTTCCTTAAATCAATGCGTTACTTTTGAAGATATTGAAAAGGGCAATTTTCAGCTCATATCTTTATTTGATTGCCTGAAGGATTACCATCGCGTATTGGTTGATGATGAGTTAAAAAAGAAAATAATTCACGGACAAAAGCTTCATTATACTCTTGACCAATTTACATTAGTCGTATTTTATGATATATTTAATCGGGTGTTGGCGATATACGAAAAAGACACCAACTATCCGCAATTAATAAAACCGGTGAGAGTATTATCAGGAGAATAGGAAGTGTAAGTTATGAAAGTCGTATATTTGCATTACTCTAGTAATGTTTTACCAATTAAAAACGGTATCGTTTTAGCCTTGGGTTATTTTGACGGACTACATCTAGCTCATCAGGGATTAATCAACAAGACAATCGAAATCGCTAAAGAAAAGAACTCTCGAAGCGGATTATTGACTTTTCAACCCAACCCGAAGTATTTTTTGGGGAAACAGAAAATCGAATATCTATTGACACCTCATCATATGAAAATAAATTTATTGGATAAAATGGGCGTTGATTATTTGTTTGTCGTTAAATTCGACTACCGTGTTGCCAAAATGCCGCATAAAGAGTTTATTGAGAAATTTATCCTATCTTTAGACACTAAGCATGTTGTGACGGGTTTTGATTTCGTTTATGGGCATAAGGGTAGGGGCAATGTAAATACTTTATATGAAGATGGTAATAAACAATACGGATTATCGATAATCGACGAAATAAAAGTTGACGGAGAAAAAATAAGCAGCAGTAAAATTCGGGAGCTTATTTTAAGCGGACAAGTATTTGAAGTTAAAAAATATTTGGGCCGATATTATGCGACGGAAGGTTTGGTTATCCATGGCTTTAAACGGGGACGGGAATTGGGATATCCAACCGCCAATATTTCCACCATTGATAATTATTTGTTACCGCAAAATGGTGTTTATATCGTAAAAGTTAAGGTTTTCCAACAGGACTTTTATGGTATATGCAATATCGGGCATAATCCGACATTTAGTGAAAACAATAATAAGTGTGTGGAGGTTCACATCCTTGATTTTAATCAGGAGATTTATCATGAAAAAATAACAATCAGTTGGATTAAAAAAATTCGGAATGAAGAGAAATTTGCGAGTGTCCAGGAATTAATCGACCAGCTGCATAAAGATAAAGAAAATGCTTTGAATTTTATAAACAACTGTTGATTATTTAATGAAAATAATGTAAAATTATATAAGGCTTTTATCTAGGCTTAACGAAACTCCGACGTGAGCTTTGATGAATGCGACATATTTAAATAGGAGGAATGAAAATGGCTTTATCAAAAGAAGATAAATCGCAAATAATTAAAGATTTTGCGATACACGAAGGTGACACTGGTTCCGTTGAGGTTCAAATCGCGATATTAACAATGGAAATTAACCGTATTAACGACCATTTGAAAGAACATCAAAAGGATTACCATACACGTCGTGGATTAATGAAAAAAGTTGGTAGACGCAAACATTTATTGAATTACTTAAAAGATAACAATATTGAAAGTTATCGTAACGTAATTACTAAATTAGGTATTCGTCACTAATGGATAAAGCTATATACTAGGTATATAGCTTTTTTATCATTTAAAAAAAGAAATATTTTTTAAAAAAATGATTCAAACTATAAAAAAAAGTATTTATTTATGGTATGATAATCAAGGAAAGATTTAGTAAAAGGAGTAAAAACATGAGTGAAAAAAAGATTTTCGAATTGGAATTTGCTGGCAGAAAACTTGTAGTAGAACATGGCGAACTAGCAAAACAAGCAAATGGTGCCGTACTCATACGTTATGGTGATACAGTTGTCCTATCAACTGTGACTGCTTCCAAAGAACCAACAAATCTAGACTTTTTTCCGTTGACAGTTGGTTATGAAGAACGTTTATATGCCGTAGGAAAGGTGCCGGGAGGATTTATCAAACGTGAAGGAAGACCTACCGAGCATGCAATCCTTTCAGGCCGTTTAATAGACAGACCAATTCGTCCGTTATTCCCGGAAGGGTTTCGTAATGAAGTCCAAGTCATCAACTATATCATGTCAGTTGACCATGACTGTTCTCCGGAAATGACGGCAATGTTTGGTTCTTCACTAGCCTTAATGATCTCTGATATTCCATTTAACGGACCAATTGCCGGTGTGTATGTCGGAAGAATTAATAATGAATTTATCATTAATCCGACCGTAAGTCAAAAGGATGAATCCGATATCGATTTGGCAGTTGCCGGAACTAGTGAGGCCGTTAACATGGTCGAAGCCGGAGCGCTTGAAGTACCAGAAGAAGACATGCTGGATGCGATTATGTATGGTCATCAGGAGTTGCAGAAATTAATCGCCTTCCAGAAAGAAATTGTTAAAGAAGTAGGAAAAGAGAAAATTGAGATTGTTTTATACGAAGTACCGCAGGAAATCAATGAGCGGGTACGGAATATGGCCGAAAAGGAACTTAAAGAGGCGGTAAAAACGGCGGATAAACTAGAGCGTCAGGATAAAATAGATGCGATTAATCAAAGAGTACTTGCTACTTTTGAAGCAGAGGAAGCGGATGAAACAGTCATCAAATTCGTAAATGAAGTACTACATGATATTGTAAAGGAAGAAGTAAGAAGATTAATTACAGAGGATAAAATTCGTCCTGACGGTAGGAAAATTAATGAAATCAGACCACTTTCCAGTCAGATTGATATCTTACCGCGCGTTCATGGCTCCGGTTTATTCACTCGCGGACAAACACAGGTATTATCGAGTTGTACACTGGGTTCCATAAGTGAATACCAGAAATTGGATGGCTTGGAAGAAGAGGAAACAAAACGCTTTATGCACCATTATAATTTTCCGCCATTCTCAGTCGGAGAAACCGGACGGTATGGTTCACCGGGCAGAAGGGAAATTGGTCATGGCGCTTTAGGTGAAAGAGCTTTAAAACAGGTATTGCCAAGCGAGGATGAATTCCCATATACCATTCGTTTAGTATCAGAAGTATTGGAATCCAACGGTTCAACTTCACAGGCTTCAATTTGTGCCTCAACACTAGCATTAATGGCCGGAGGTGTGCCAATTAAAGCACCTGTAGCCGGAATTGCGATGGGATTAATTAAAAACGGTGATTATTACACGGTATTAACCGATATCCAAGGTTTGGAAGATCACTTGGGAGACATGGATTTTAAGGTTGCCGGTACGAGAAAAGGTGTTACCGCAATCCAAATGGATATAAAAATAGCCGGATTAAGTAAAGAAATTTTACATGAAGCATTAATCCAAGCCAGAGCAGGTAGAATGGAAATTTTAGACCATATGGCCGGTACAATTTCCGAAGTAAGACCTTATTTATCAAAATATGCACCTAAAGTAAAAATGATGCGAATTAATCCTGATAAGATTCGTGATGTAATCGGACCTAACGGAAAACAAATCAACGCCATTATCGAACAGACCGGTGTTAAAATCGATATTGAACAAGACGGTAGAGTATTTATTATGCATCAGGACTATGAAAATATCGATAAAACAATTAAAATTATTGAAGATATCGTCAGAGAAGTTATTGTCGGTGCAATCTATACCGGTAAAGTCGTCAGAATTGAGAAATTCGGTGCCTTCGTTGAAATATTCCCGGGTGCTGAAGGATTGGTTCACATTTCACAGCTTGATAAGGAACGTGTCGCCAAAGTCGAAGACGTCGTAAATATTGGTGATGAAATAATTGTTAAAGTAACGGATATCGATGAAAAGAATCGTATTAATTTATCAAGGAAACAAGCAATATTAGGTGATTAAGCATATGTACAATATGCTTTTTTTATAATAAATAAATAATAGAGTGAGGGAAATATGTTTTTAAATAGTATTTGTTTGGTGTCAAATTAAGTAAATATCTTAAAAAAGTTTTATGAAAGAGTTTTTCAGCTAGAAATATTCGGTGATGAGGACTATTTTGAAGTATTTTATCATGATTTTAAATTCAGCGTGGTCTCAAAACAATTAATGAACCGGATGACCACAGAAAAGCTTAAATTCTCATTTGGCAATTGCATTTTAGAGTTTCAGGTATCCGATGTGGATAAAGAATATGAGATGTTGAAAAAATTAGGCGTGGAGTTCGTCAAATTACCAACTACACAACCCTGGGGGATTCGTTCCGTCTGGTTTAAGGATCCTGACGGAAACATTATCAATTTCTACAGTAAGATTGATGGTGAAAAGGATTTAAAAGACATAGCCGTCATGTATTTTAACACACTAATAAATGAAAAGGATCCTTCCATATGTGATAAATTACTTGCTCAAGATTATTCTGATAATGATGCGCCCGAGGCTCCTTTAGGACCTGAAGAAACAAAAAGCTTCGTAAGTGAATTTTTGAAGCAGTATCCTGATATGTTTATAACAATCAAAGAAGTGATTAAAGAAGGAAATAAAGTCGTTTTACGCTTAGAATGGAAAGGTACGGATAAAGATAACGGAGAGATTTTCAATCGTAACGGTATAATAATTTTGGAATTTAATGAAGAAAATCAAATAAAGAGAAGATGGTCTTCATATTTTTAAAGTACCGTGATATAATTTAGATATTCTATTAAAGGAGAAAAAAGATGACTACTAATTCTTTTAATACTTATACTAAAGAAAATAAATATGAGGTTAATAAAAATATTGCCTATGGGATGGAAAACGGCTATTTAGTTACTTTCTGTCAAAACAGGCATGATAAATTATTTGTTTTTCCTTTACCGTCGATAACTGAAGAAGAGAAAGTTAAGCTTCTTGATTTCTTAAAAACAATGGAAAAGGATTTGTGTCTATTCCATTCTAAATTTGATAATGCGGTACTGATAATAAAAGTAAAAGAACAGAATTCGCAGATTGGAACGGATTTGATTAAGAAAATATTTGCTACGGTAACGACATATTTAAAAGAAAATCATATTTGTTTGGATAAACATTGTATATTCTGTGGCAACGATAAAGCCGATAGTAAGATAAGATTACTGCATGTTGAGTATTATATGCACCAGGCTTGTCATGATAAAGCCTTACAAGGAATTAAGGAAGAGGAAAATTCCAAAAAAGATTTAGGATTCCTCGGTGCTTTTCTGGGTGTTTTACTTCTTGGTATCATTTGGATTCTCTTTTATGAAAAAGGATTGTTGGCCTCATGTGCGATGTTTTTCAGCGGAAGTTTCGCGGTTAAATTTTATCAAGTATTTCATGGTAAATTTCATAAATATACGCCACATTTATTATCGCTTGCCATTTTTCTTGTCTTGCTTATTTCCGTGAGTTTTATTTTAATCCGTTCAGGAGTTACGCCACAAAAATTATTTGCGGAAGAAAACAAAGTTTTATTAAGTTATATTTCTTTTGGTTGTGCAATAGCTTTTATGGGGTTACTTGTTTTACTACTTCGTCTTAACCGAATTGAAAAAGGAAGACGCTAAGATAATCCCATCTTAAATCCTTAAGGTTATCCTTTAGGATTTTTTTTTTATTTTGAATGAATAATTTATGCTTTCCTCACAGAGATAAAAAAGGAAATTATATTACAAGAATCTGGTTAATGTTTAGGACCACAGAGAGCAAGGGAAAAAAATCGTTTAGGATTTT